>JANSWS010000276.1 GCA_024743355.1 bacterium | reverse complement strand
CCCAAGATGCCTGGCATGCCGAAGTCGTGCGCGGCTATCGTTTTTACGCACAATCCGGCAAGCACAATTTGGATCCGCCGCCGATTGAGCAAGCTGTGCGTTACTACGTCCGCAATGCTCCGGAAAAACTTGAGATGCCGGACACCGTCGCGGAGGATGCGGATGGACAAACCTGGTTTGAGAAAACGGCCATCGAGTTTCACTCGCCTTTCGATATGCAGTCTGGGATCGGGCATGTTGCCCGCGGATTTACGGACCGACAGGTCATCGCTGCCGACATGGCCAGTGGTTATCTGTGGTTGGCCGAATTGGGAGCGGATGCCACTCCCCAAGTTCGGCCGCTGATTCGCTTGGATTATCCATGCAACTTGCGATGGTCCGATCTAGACCAAGATGGCCAGGAAGATCTGCTGGTGGCGGATCTGGGTGGCTTCTATGCCGACGATCGTCAGGCGGGCAAGATTGTTTGGCTGCGACGCACGGGACCAGAATCTTTTGATGCACCGGTCGTACTGCTGGATGGCATCGGCCGCGCCTGCGACGTACGTCCCGGAGACTTTAACGATGATGGGCTGCTAGATTTGGTAATTGCAGAATTCGGATGGTTAAACACCGGCGGAATTCATCTGTTATCACGCAAGGAACCGAGCGCATCGATCTTGGCTTCCAGCTTCGAACATCATGTGTTGGATGAGCGGGCTGGTGCCATCCATGTCATTCCAACCGATGTCGATCAAGATGGGAGTTTGGATATCCTGGCGTTGATGAGTCAGCAGTATGAGCAGGTCCTTTATTTTCCCAACCTGCCAGACTTTCCCCTACATAGCTCGCAGCCCACCGTGCTCTGGGAGGCTCAGGACCCAGGCTTTGGATCCAGTGGGATTCAACAAGTAGACTTCGACGGCGATGGAGACCTCGATCTGCTGTACACCCACGGAGATACATTCGACGGTCCCTACGTCAAGCCGAGTCACGGTCTGCACTGGTTGGAGAATAAGGGCAATCACGAGTATGTCCCGCACCGACTGGCGCACATGGCCGGAGCGTACAGCGCGGCAGTCGCGGATTGGGATGAGGATGGCGATCTCGATATTGCGGTATCTGCCTGGTTGCCGCGTCAAACCCATCAATTCGACCGTAGTCAGGCTGTATCGCTACTGTTGCTGGAGCGGACCACCGAAAACCAGTTCAAGAAACATGTTCTGGAACGCGGGAATCCGTCTCGATCTTCGATCCGCTTCGTGGATATGGACGCAGACGGCGACCTGGATTTAGTGGCCGGACGCGATGAGGAGGCTCTGCGGAAACCGGTGCTGGTGGATGTGTGGCTGAATCGCCATCGCGACTGACACGATTCCACGCTCTGGCGAGCTTGGCTACCAAGCGCGTGGCTACCTTCGCCAGAAGGTGGACTGGCTTGCTCGTCAACTTCGTGGGAACGCGGTCCTCAGCAGGCTCAGACTTTTGGGGATCGCCGTGCGAAAGTCTTCCATGCCTTCGAACTCCAAGGATATATATCCGCGATAATTGTGTTTGCGAAGAATCTCACCAATTCGTGGATAGTCCAAGTCCAGAGCGTACCATTGGCCGCCACCATAATAGGTCTTGGCTTGCACGAAAATGGTTTGCGGTGCGATCTTCTCCAGCCGCTCGTAAGGATCTTCCAGAAAGTTGCCAGTATCGGTTGTGATCTGGAGCCAGGGTGAATCAACCGCATTGACGATGCGTAGAATTCCTTCGGGTGTTAAACCGAGTCCCCAGTGATTCTCCAAGGCCAGGACCACTCCGCATTTCTCCGCGGTTGGAATGCAAGACTCCAATGCCTCAATGACCCAGGGATAAGCATCTTCATCGCTGTAGCCCTCCAGTGGCGGCTCAATGCCGCGATTGGCCATTAATTCGTCGAAGCTGCCTGAAGTGCCCCAGCGACCCGTATTCACCCGCATGACCGGAATTCCCATTCGGTAGGCCAACTCGATCTGGCCAATCGTGCGGTCGATGTTCTCCTTGCGTAGCTCGACATCCGGAGTCACAAAGCCTTGGTGCGTTGACATACCAACCAGCGGCAGTCCCAGACGCAGCGCGTGCCGCTTGTAGCTCATCATCTTGGAGTTGCTGAGCAGCTCGTTCTGCTCAAGCTGATACAGTAATAGCTCGACACCGTCGAAGCCAAACTCGTCGGCCAAGTCGATGCATTTGCTGAAGTCACGCAAGTCATCGTTGCGAAAACGCCAAAGCGAATAGGTGGAAAGAACAATGGGATGCGTCGTGCGTTTTCCGGATATTGCCTGGCCAGCATGCTCCGAGCTCGCGGATTGTGCTCGTGCGACGGCGGCAGATAGCGGCACCAGTGACAGCCCGCCTGCGGTGGTAAGAAACTGTCTTCGGCCGTTCATAGCGTCATCTCCCTGCTGAGTTTTCAAGCTTGCGAATGGTTCTCGGCAGCTTTGCCGATCGTATCTTAGACGGATAACACCCGGGCTACCCGCTCTTGAGTTTGTTGGTATAGATCGGGCGGTAAAGGACCTGCGGCGGCTGCCCGCAAGTTCTCCTCGAGATGATCGTGATTGCAAGTGCCGACGATGGTTGTGTCACAGCTGGGGTGAGCGAGTGTGAATCGCAGTATAAATTCAGCACGCGACATTTCTTTCGGCAAAAGCTGGTCGAGTTCGGCTCGGTTCCAAACGTCGTTGAGTGCGGGTCTTTGAATAACGGCGTCCGGACCGCCTTGGGCAATGCCACCTCGAATGATGATTGCCGCACCGGTTTCGGCGGCGTCGATCATGACTTGATGGTGCTCAGGCGCGAGGCAGGAATAGGGTATCTGAAAGACGTCAAACACGCCCAACTGTATGAGCGCGGGAAGATCTGGCAGCTTACTCGATACGCCCATGAAACGGATTAAGCCTTGGTTGCGAAAGTTAAGCAACTGGTCGATGAGCCCTGCTGCTTGCAGGCTGACTGCCGTGCCTCCGTGAAACTGCAGTAGGTCAATCCTGTCAGTTCGCAGGCGTTGCAGGCTGGTTTCCAGATTCCGGGCGACTACATCCTGGTTCCACTGGTGATCAATTTCGAGATGGTCAGCGTGTTGCGTATAGACACAGCCGCATTTCGTTGCCAAGAAAAACTCCGAGCGGCGATGCCCTATGTAACGGCCAATCCGCTCTTCAGCCAGTCCGTAGTCGGGTGAGGTGTCAATGAAATTGATTCCCGCATCCAGCACTTGATTCAACAATATCTCGGCCTTGGCCTCATCCACCACGCGGACCCCCCAGGTCCTGGGGCCCCTCAGGCCCATGCTGCCATAGCCGAGTTGCGTTACTTCGAAGCCGGTTCGACCGAAGGGTCTCGTGGGAATATTCAACTTCATCGCTCGCGGAAACAGTTTCTGACTCGCTGAAAGCTTGATCATCTCTCGACTTTCCCGCGCAATCAGCGACCGGCGGCCAGTTCGCGGCTCAGGCAGCAGCGTTGGCAGATTGCAGTCCGGGATTGGAAGTTTAGCGAAAAACTGAGATTTCTGCCGCCATCTGCCGATACAACCAGAGACCATGCGCCAGCAGCAGCTCGGCCGACCTATGGACAGGAGCGGGGCGCACGCAACCGCAACGGAGTGTAAAGGGTAGCTTTTTTGCCGAACTATCGAGCGTGACTCGTCCGATTCAGGTTCTTTTGGGAGCCTCGGGGCTGGGCTCGCGCCGGGCACCCATAAAATCCGAGAACGACCCAGATTGGCATTCTGGCGTCAGCGGTGACAATGCGCTGTGAACGAAATTCGACGGACCCAAAGTGCGATGGGGAACCTCGCAAATCCGAGACCAGGAACGGACAATCGATATGCAGCCGAAAGTTAGTCTTTGTTTAGCACTGCACAACCACCAGCCAATTGGGAATTTTGACGGAGTATTTGAGCAGGCGTATCAAGACAGCTATCTTCCATTCCTGGATGTTTTCGAAGGCTATGATGCCTTGAAGTTGTCGCTTCATACTTCGGGGCCCTTGATGCTGTGGTTGGTTGAAAACCATCCGGAATATGTGGAACGCGTCAGGGCTTTGGTGGCTGCGGAACGCGTTGAGATCTTGTCCGGCCCAATATACGAGCCCATTCTGACTATGTTGCCCAGTCGGGATCGCGTTGGTCAAATCCGCCGCTACAACGATTTCTTGAACGAACTATTTAACACCCACGTGCGAGGCATGTGGATGCCGGAGCGCGTTTGGGAGAGCGCTCTGACGACAGATATCGCGCGGGCCGGCATCGACTTCACCTTGCTGGATGATTTCCATTTCAAGGCCGCCGGCTGGTCCGAAGAAGAACTGTTCGGATGCTATCTAACCGAAGATGATGGGCAGCTGCTGAGGGTCTTTCCTGGTTCGGAGAGGTTGCGCTACCTGCTGCCATTCGCGGCTCCGGAAGAAACGATTGAGTTTGCACGACAAGTGGCTGAGCAGCATCCCGAAGCTGTGCTGGTCTTTGGTGACGACGGCGAGAAATTTGGAACCTGGCCGAATACCAAGAAACATGTCTACGAGGGTGGCTGGCTGAGGAGCTTCTTTGATGCACTTGTCGCCAACCAGTCTTGGTTGCAGACCGAAACGCTGGGTTCTGTAGCGGCCAGCCGTGATCCGCTTGGCAAAATCTATCTGCCAGAATGCAGCTATCGCGAAATGACAGAGTGGGCTTTGCCCGCACCACGGCAAGAGTTGTTCGAAGACATCATCCACGAACTGCAGAGCCACGAACGCTGGAGCGATATCAGCCGATTCTTCCGCGGTGGTAATTGGCGGAATTTCAAGGTCCGCTATGACGAGGCCAACGAGATGTACACCCGCATGCTGCAAGTCAGCCGACGCCTGGAAACGGCTCGGCGGACCTGTGGCAACGGACAGCTGTTGGCGGAGATCGAAGACCACTTGTACCGCGGGCAATGCAATTGCCCTTATTGGCATGGAGCCTTTGGCGGCATTTATCTTCCTCACTTGAGAAATGCGATCTACAGTGAATTGATCGCAGCCGATAACCAGCTGGATTACCTGGATCACGGCGCGGGCGAATGGATCGAAGCAACCAGCAGTGATTTCAATCTGGACCAGAAGCCGGAAGTACGCTTGGCCAGCGACCAAATGGCTGCGTATTTTGCACCTGCTCGCGGCGGCATGATGTATGAGCTGGATGTGCGTTTTGCGCGTCACAACTTACTGGCGACCATTCAGCGTCGACCTGAGGCTTACCACGCCAAAGTGCTCCGCGGCAATGTGGCCAGCGATAGTGATGTGGCCAGTATCCACGACATCGTAGTCTTCAAACAAGAAGGCTTGGATGAACGATTGCATTACGATCGCTATCCACGCAAGAGCTTTCTTGAGCACTTCTACGACAACGACGTTGCGCCGGAAGCGGTTGCATCGGGACAAGCCATGGAACGGGGGGACTTTGTTGCGCAACCCTTCGAAGCCAAGCTGAGACGTTCCGCGGCTAAGGTTCAGTTGCAGTTGAGTCGCGAGGGCAATGCCTGGGGCATTCCTCTGCGAATGACAAAAGCCATCACGATGGAAGCGGGTAGTCCCTACCTGAAGATAGCATATCTGTTGGAGGGGCTGCCGCGAGATCGGCAGTTGCATCTGGCCCTGGAATGGAATTTTGCTGGTCTGCCCTCGAACGCGGAAGATCGTTTCTTTTACAACGCGCAGGGCCAAAGCATTGGTCATCTAGGCTCACATCTAGACCTCCGCGAGACGCAGCATTTGGGTTTGCTTGACCAATGGCAAGGTATCGACGTACTGATCGGTATCAGTCGACCGGCTGGCATTTGGGCTTTTCCGGTCGAGACCGTCAGCCAAAGCGAAGCCGGATTTGAACTGGTGCATCAATCGGTGTGCGTGATGCCACATTGGTTGATCGAGGCGGATTCGGACGGACGCTGGTCGACCCAGATGCAGGTTCGCATTGCCAAGAGTCGTCAACCCAGCGTATTGGCGGAACAAATGTTGGAAACCATGGTGTTGTCAGCCGCCCATTGAATCGAACCCACGCCTTGAAGCCTGAGTGCTGGCCGCGCCGCGCAATCAGGCCTCGCTGGATTCGCCAATGGCCCGGATGGTTTCCAAGATGAGATGGAATTCATCATTGCAGCCCGCGCAGGCGTTCAAATGCTGTTCCACCATCTGCAGCAGACCGTCTATGGGTTCACCATCCAGAATTCTTTGCGCGTAGCAGTCCAATTGGGCTGCGCACTCAGGGCAGCTGAGTTCAAGATCCCGAGTGTCCTGAATCATTTTCAGCAAACATTCGACCTGTTGGGCGTCGAGTGCCATGGGATGAGCCTTTATGCAATCACGGAACGAACATCATCGATAGTGAAGCCAGCGGCTTCCAGACCACGCCGCAGTTTCTTGCGGGCATCATGCAGTAGCTTGTAGAGAGAGTTGGGAGAAGTGCCAAGCTTGTCAGCCACTTCGCTGAGCGGCATGCCTGCCAGCTCGGCCGTGATGGCTGTCCACTGTTTGGGAGTCAGCTCTTGGTCAATCACCTGTTTCAGCGCACTTAGCAGAGCCGCCTTTGTGTCTTGTTGTTCAGCCGTTTCCGAACGATCCATGGCCAGTTGCGGATCCAATTCGGCTTGTGAGGCGAGCTTGTCTAAAGAAACGTCCTGCCACTGCTTCTTACGCATGTGACTGATCGCGGTGCGGACAGCGATGGTGATCGCCCAGGTTCGAAACTTGCTTCGCCCTTGATAGGAATCCAGCTTCTTCAAGATCTTAATCGTGGCTTCTTGCACGATGTCTTCCAGAAAAGCCACATCAACGTTGTCTTGATGGGACAAGCTCTTGGATAGGCCGCGCAGCAACATGTCGCGCAGGTCTTCAATAGCAGCAGAGTGCCGCCGGGAATCGGGGCTACGCAGGTCGTCCAGCCACTGCTGATCAACTCTGAATTCGCTCATGCTGCTTCCCTGCGGAACCTGAGAATAGAATTGCTATCGCTGATTAGAGCCCAGCCGACGTCAGTTAGCCAGAACTTAACAGGCTTCTCGGATAGATTCTGATTCATAAATCAACCGTGTTACCGCGATGTTACAGGCCTCCATCCGCCGCCTGCACAACCTGTTGTCGAAGCGACCGGGCACCGATAGGAAATCTACTTTTAGGATGGCAGTACTGACTGCGGCAAGCGATGAAGCCAGTGCTTTGTCGCGGTTCCATTTTAGGGTAGTGGACGAGGCGACGAGTCCAAAAGCCTTGCAAATTGCATTTGCCCTGTAGCAGATACCAATCCCGAATGCTGGCTGCAGCTTCGCGGTGGAACACGACGCGAGCTGCAGCCGCAATGGAATCCGGCCTTTTAACCTGCCAAGGCAGACTTCAGGGCTTGTTTGCTTTGAACTCCCACCAGTTGCTGCTTGGCTTTGCCATCACGCAGAACCACGAAGGTTGGAATGGATTGCACACCAAAGCGGCTGGCCACTTCCGGTGCCTCGTCCACATTCACCTTGACAACCTGTGCCATACCGGCCAGCTCTCGCGCCAGCTCTTCCACCACAGGATTCATCATGCGGCAGGGACCGCACCAGTCCGCGTAAAAATCGACGATTGTAGGTTGATCGGCGTTCAAAACCAAAGATTCAAAGTTTTCTGAGTTGACGTGCTTCGCACCCATGTCTGCTCTCCTCGCTGTTGCGGCCCCGTTAAGCAGGCCCTCTTTCAACGCCGACGCCGTTGGTCGACTCTGTTCACTCTCTAAGACGCAGGAGAATTGCCTGGCTTACCTGAGGAGCGAGATTTTTTTCAGCAACCGTCGTCCGCTGAATTTATGGGGCAATTGGGTGGGTTCGCGAAACGGCCAGGCTCAGAACGGAAAGAGCGCTTTCAGCTCAGCCGGAGTAGGTTGGCGTCCGTATTCGCAGATCTCGAAAGCCTCGGCATACTGGACTGCCTTGCCGCGTTCCGCCCCGTAACGTTCGACGAGTTCTGCGCGAAAGCGCTCTGCTTCCTTGGAGGATCGGTCCGCCCAGATCTTCCGCAGGTAGTCCAGACGCATTTCCGGCTGCGAGGCGGGAGGCGTCGAAGCGGTGAATTCGGCGGAGCCCAGAGCGCCGCCCTCGAAGATCTGGGATTCCAGCGCCGACAAGGCCCGCACCTTCTGCTCAAACACCGAGTCGATGTCGACTACCACGTCGGCCTCAAAGCGGTAGGGCTTGAGAAAACGATCGCTGGAATAAAGAAACACGGGGTTGCTATTCAGCGGTGGTGTATCCGGACAGAAGAATGGCACAGCCACCATGTAGGCCGCGTCTTGCACCAAGACACCCACGTAACGATGGTCGGGATGATAATCCCACGGACGATGTGAGATCACGATGTCGGCTTTCCACTCGCGGATAACACGCGTAATCTGGCGTCGGTATTCCAGGCTGGGGACGAGTTCGCCGTCGTGGATGTCCAGAACCTGAGAGGCAACCCCAAGTCGTTTGGCGACCTCGGCGGATTCTGCCGTTCTACGTTTGGCTAATGCGCCACCAGCCATGGCCCAATGTCCGATATCTCCGTTGGTGACAGAAACCAGCTTGACCGCATGTCCCTGTTTGGCCCACAGCGCGGCACAGCCTCCGGCTTTGTATTCGGCGTCATCGGGATGCGCGCCAAATACAATGATTCGGAGCTTGGATTCCGAGTCGGCGTCCGCATTCTGCGCGAGGCCGAGACTTGGCAGGCAACTCGTGAGAAACAGCATTACGATCAGGTAGTTGGGCTTGCGGCAAAGCATGGCTTTCCCCTTTGTTCCACATAGAATTACAGATTCAGAAGCAAATAGGCTACCATAGAAAATTGGCCGACGTCTGACTGGGAGGTGCGGCAAGCGGGAGAATGCAGAAAGAACATGCGACGCTGTCGCCTCTCTCTTATTCCTCCCTTGGACAGCTTGGCTCGGAAAACCATTCGCTTTGCGGACGAAAGCTCGGGTGCAACTGGTTTCTTGTTGTGCAGACAGAAAGAGCGACAACACAGACTTGTCGGGGAAGCCCTCGGCACGAAAACCGAAGACAGTTTTTGAAGGGCAATATGATCAACAGAATCTTGCAGCGAGTTCCATTCGCGGTGGCGAATCCGGAAAGCCTCATCCAAGCCAGGCATCGCCGGGCAATCCATTGGTGGTTTGTTCTGATCCCCGTCCTGTTGCCTGGTGCGATGCATTCCCTGGCACAAGCCCAAGATCGCGTTCCGGCCGAGTCGCAAAGGCCGCAGCCGAACATTGTCTTCATCCTGTGTGATGACCATCGTTGGGATGCCTTGGGGGCGATGGGGCATCCTTTCTTGGAGACTCCGCACTTGGACAACATGATTCGCAACGGTGTGCATTTTTCTCACACCTTTGTAACGAACTCGCTTTGCTCTCCCAGTCGGGCATCCATTCTGACAGGCTTGTATCCTCACAATCACGGAGTCGGCGACAATTATCATCCTGTCGATGAGGGGCTGCGCTTTTTCTCGGAGGATCTGCAAGCGGCCGGTTACGAAACCGCATTCATTGGCAAGTGGCATATGGGGGATGTCGATGATCCTCAGCGCGGCTTCGATCACTGGGTAGCCTTTCGTGGTCAAGGCACGTATTACCCCGACGGCCATGGCACGACACGAGTGGTGCCGCAGACGACTTACGATGGCTTCAACATTAATGGCCAGCAACGTGTGCCGCAGAAGGGGTACATCACCGACGAGCTCACAGACTATGCCCTTGAATGGCTGGATGAGCGTCAACAACCGGAAAAGCCGTTCTTTGTTTACATATCACACAAAGCCGTTCACTCGGATTTTGTCGCGCGGGATACCGAACGCGGTAAGTATCGCGACCAACCCTGGAGTCCGCCCGTCACCTTTGCAAACACTCCGGAGAATCGTCAAGGTAAACCGCGGTGGTTGATTGATCAGCGGAACAGCCGGCATGGAGTGGACTTCGGTTACAACCTGGAAAGCTTTGACCTGGAGGCTTACCACAAACGCTATTGCGAAGCCTTAACCGCCGTGGATGACAATGTGGGACGCATCATGGACTACCTGAAACAGAAGGGGATGTACCAAGACACAATTGTGGTCTACATGGGGGACAACGGATTTCAATTCGGTGAGCAGGGCTTGATTGACAAGCGTGTCGCCTACGAAGCTTCCATTCGAGTGCCGTTGATTATTCAATACCCCGCGGGTTTGGGCGGTGGTAGAGTCATCGATAAGATTGTCACCAACATTGATATTGCCCCTACACTCTTGGAGGCAGTGGGCGGAGAACCTCCCGAGTGTGATGGTGAGAGTTTTTGGGCAATGGCCGAAGGGCGGCAACAGCCTTGGCGCAATGCATTGTTATACGAGTACTATTGGGAGTGGAACTATCCGCAAACACCAACCATCTTCGCGATTCGCGATCAAAACTACAAATTCATTCGTTATCACGGGGTATGGGATACGGATGAGTTGTACGACATGCAGAGCGATCCGCAAGAACAACACAATTTGATTCGATCGGCCGAGCATCAAGATGTCCTTGCAGAATTGCGCGATCGTATGTTCCGGATGCTGGAGGATTCCAACGGGCTGAGGATACCTCTGCAGCAAGAACGTGGTCAGCAGTTTTACTACCGCAATCGGGAGAGGGCCGCAGCCGGTGAATTTCCTGAATGGTTTTACGAAAAACCGGCACCGGTAACCAAATAGATTGCCATATGGTTCGGGAGCGATTCAGTACAATGCATCCGTACGGCCTCGCACGCCCGCAACGGCGATTGGGGTCTGGTTCGAGGTCCAAGGGTTCCAGTGCCGTCTTATGATGCGTTCAACTCTGATTTTATGCGGTTTCGTCTG
>JANSWS010000435.1 GCA_024743355.1 bacterium | reverse complement strand
TCGCCGCTCGGTAAGCGGGACCTACTGGTACGTACCGCCTTCCGGGTGGTTCGTCGGATGATGACCGCTGCGTAGTGGAGCGACCGTTGCCGAAGACCTTTCCCAGAAATGATCCTCGATTGGATCCGTCCGAAGCGGAAGTCAACGGACGAGAATTCCATGACGTCCATAACGGATTTCCTCTCTCTTCATCTTTTTGCCCTCCATATTTTTGTCCAACGGTCTGCTATTGCTGCCTCCGTACGCCAGACAATGGCTGGCAGGAAAATGGTCGACAGGAAAATGGAATCGCATGGGCTGTGCTTGCCGCCAGAGCTTCCGGACTTCTTCAGCACTTCTAGGTCGCCGCTCGGCAAGCGGAACCTACCCGTACGTACCGCCTGCCGGGTGGTTCGTCGAATGGGTGGGCGAACCACGCTAGACGTTCGCGGGAGATCAATTTCCCGCGACAGGATTGCCATGGATAGACTCGATTACCTGGATGAAACATCAATACGGCATCAACAACGACTGCGATCCCGAGCAACCGTTCGTCAGGTCGCCGCTCGGCAAGCGGGACCTACTGTACGCCGCCTGCCGGGTGGTTCGCCATGCGAAACTCACTGCTTATTCACGTAGACGAAATAGGCGCCGTATTCCTGGCCAGCCTCGTCGACAAAGAGAGTCGACAACTCGTAGCGTCCGGCGACAAGTTCAATCTCGAACTGCACTTCAATGTCCCCGGGGGAAACCAAGCGACTGACCTTGGTATCGCCGATTTCTAAAACCGCTTTTACAGGTGCAATGGCCTTACCCGGTGTCGTCCGATACGCTTTGGCACCTGGAACCGGCTCACCTGGGGCTAGCGAGGCGTCGATTGGCAAATCCACTTCCTCTGGCCAACGCCGCAAGCGAAATGCGTATGTTCCATCCCGCACTACGTTGACATTCCAGAACCCCGTATTTTCGGGGCCCTTCATGGCAGCCCTCACCTGACTCTGATTCCAAGGAGTGGAACCGGTGGTAATCCAATCATGGGAAGTCAAACGCACCGGATCTTGACCGGGCTGACCAAGATAGATGGCCGTAGCATCGGCAAAAGTGGGCTCAAGTTCTCGCCACCAGGAATCATAGAACGCTCGCAGCTTGGCAACCACATCGGGATGCCCCGAAGCAACGTCACTCTGCTGACCGGGATCGTTTGGCAAATCGTACAGTTCTTCACCGTTGATCAAACGCCAGCGCGAAGTCATGACCGCACTCTTGCGCCACTTGATGGGATCTTTTACGCGTTGTGAATCCGTTACCAGGATGCGATCAGGCCATGCGTCAACTGCGTCCTGCAATAGAGGAACCAAGGACTGGCCGTCAAATCGGATTTGCGGCGGCGGTGTGATGCCACATAGATCCAAGAGCGTGGGTACTACGTCAACATGTGCGGTGATCGGCTTGATGTCACGAGGTTGATCGAAACCACCCTCGGGCCAATGCAGAAAGAAGGGGACGCGATGCCCGCCGTCATACTCACTGCCCTTATTGCCGCGCATTCCCGCATTGAAAACCTGGAAGCCTGATGACGACCCGTTGTCCGTGGTGAAGATAAAGATGGTATTTTTCTCTAACCCTTCATCGCGCAGAAATTGGCGTAAGGCCCCGACATTCTCGTCGATGTTTGCAATCATCCCATAAAAGTTGGCCAGCTGAACGCCCTGGTCCTGATATGGCTGACTTGCGTCTTCCGGAGCATGCATTGGACCGTGAGGTGCATTGGTGGCAATGTAGGCCAGGAAGGGTTTACCCTGGCGTGACTGCTGACGAATAAATCGCTTGGCATATTCGAAAAACACGTCGGTACAAAAACCCTGGACGGCTTCGGGCTTCCCATTGTGCCAGTAGCTGCCATCGAAATAGGCATTGTCCCAGTAGTCGGGCGTTTGACCAACGCCTCCACCACCATGCCGCATAACCTCGTCAAAGCCACGGTCCTCCGCCCGATAAGGATAATTGTCGCCAAGATGCCACTTGCCAAACATGCCCGTCGAGTAACCCGCATCGTGGAACATCTGGCCCATAGTCACTTCGTTCTCCCGAAGCATGCTACGTCCCATAATCGTGTGCCAAACTCCCGTGCGATTCGTCCAATGCCCAGTCAGAAAGGCACTCCGCGTGGGGGAACAGGTGGGAGATACATGGTAGTCCAGCAAGCGCAGCGACTCGTGATAGAGTTCGTCGATCCGGGGCGTCTTCAGGATTGGATTGCCATGGCAGGACAAATCGCCGTAGCCTTGGTCATCCGTAATAACAATCACCACATTGGGACGTTCGGCAGCTTGCAGAGCCACCCAGGGAACGCTGCTGGAAAGCAGACACAGAGCAACCAGGAATCGAATCAACGTGCGTTCACGACAAGTTTGCATCAGTAATTCCTCATGCGGGGCGAGTATCGAAGAGGTGCTGGGTTGTGCACGCTGATTCTAGTGGATTCGCTGGGGACAATGTGCGGACCTCGCCATGGCGGTCACATTGATCGTGCACTTCTCAAGCACCACTGAAAATCGACGACTGTAAGTTTAGGAAGCCGCGTTCCCAGTTCCACAACTGCGAAAGCCGCAAACCCAAGTTGCGGAACCCCAATTGATAAAGAATGGACACTAGATGCTGGGTTTCCAGCAATTCTTAGATTGACGCCCCGCCGGACTGTCGCAATTCTGAGCTGCGATTATCATCGATGAAGCCCTGCCCCGTCTGAATTGATATTTGTTATCCGTCGAGAATTGGAACATGCAGCCTTACTTGATTCGCACCATGCTTTCTTGCTTTCACTATTTATTGCTGTGTCTAGCAGCCGTCGGTGTTTCGCTGGTCGGAGACGCACAAGAGCCGGCCCAATCGCCGGAGTTGACAGATGGCCAGGCATATGCCGAAATTTTTGGTAGTCTCAAATTTCGTTCCATAGGACCTTACCGTGGCGGCAGATCTGCGGCTTGCACCGGAGTTCCCGGTCAACCGATGGTTTACTACTTCGGCGCAGCTGGGGGTGGCGTTTGGAAGACTGTGGACGGCGGGTCGAATTGGAATTGCGTTTCCGACGGCTACTTTGGCGGCTCGATAGGTGCGGTCACTGTTGCCGATTCCGATCCAAACATTGTTTACGTGGGTGGCGGCGAAGTTACCGTGCGCGGCAATGTTTCGCATGGCTATGGCATGTGGAAATCGCTGGACGCAGGCAAGACTTGGGCTGCGATTGGTTTAGAGAACAGTCACTGCATCCCCCGTATCCGAGTCCACCCCAAAGATCCGGATACGGTGTATGCGGCAGTTTTGGGGCATCTCTATGGCCCCAATGAAGAGCGTGGCGTGTTCAAGTCGACGGATGGAGGACAGACTTGGCGAAAGGTCTTATTTGCAACTGACGAAGCCGGTGCGGTTGATTTGGTGATGGATCCGAACAACCCGAGGACTCTGTATGCTTCCACCTGGAAGATCCGCCGAACTCCTTACAGCCTGGAGAGTGGTGGTGACGGTTCCGCCATTTGGAAGAGCGTAGACGCCGGTGAAACGTGGGAAAACATCTCTGCTCATCCCGGCCTGCCGGAAGGCACGATCGGTATCGTTGGATTGACCGTTTCACCGGTTAACTCGGATCGAATTTGGGCCATTGTGGAAGCAGAGCAGGGGGGTGTTTTTCGTTCTGACAATGGCGGTGATTCATGGACGCGTGTGAATCAAGAGCGTAAGCTCCGGCAACGAGCTTGGTACTACACCCGAATTTATGCGGGCACTCAGAACATCGATGAAGTCTATGTGCTCAACGTCGGCTTTCATCGCTCCGGCGATGGCGGACGAACTTTCCAGTCCATCTCCACTCCGCACGGTGATCACCACGATCTATGGATTGCACCGGAAGAGCCGAAGCGGATGATCATCGCCGATGATGGTGGCGGACAGGTCACTTTTGACGGAGGCGAGAATTGGTCGACGTACTACAACCAACCCACAGCCCAGTTCTATCGTGTGACAACTGACAATGCTTTCCCCTATCGCATCTACGGGGCACAGCAAGACAACTCCACCGTTCGCATAGCGCATCGCAGCGGAACGGGTCGGATTGGCGACGGAGACTGGGAACCGACCGCGGGTGGCGAATCGGGACATATCGCCCCGGATCCCAAGAATCCCGACATCGTTTATGGTGGTTCCTACGGCGGCTACCTGACACGACTTAACCACGCCACGGGTGAATCACGCAACATTCACGTTTGGCCAGACAATCCCATGGGTAGCGGAGCGGGAGCCAACAAATACCGCTTTCAATGGAACTTCCCAATCTTCTTTTCGCCCAACGATCCTCAAACTCTCTATACCGCGGCCAATGTGCTGTTTAAGACGCAGGACGAGGGGCAATCGTGGACGCAAATCAGTCCTGACCTTACTCGGAACAACCCCTCTCGTCTGGGATCATCGGGTGGCCCCATCACCCAAGACAACACCAGCGTCGAATACTATTGCACCATCTTCGCCGCCCTCGAATCTCCACATGAGGCCGGAGTGCTATGGGTCGGCAGCGATGACGGTCTGATCCACGTATCGCGAGACGCGGGTATGAACTGGACGGATGTCACGCCGCCGGATCTCCCCGAATGGGCGCAGATCAATAGCATCGAAGCCCATCCAACGGAGAAAGGCGGGCTGTACGTGGCCGCTACGCGCTACAAGAGCGACGACTTCAAACCCTACCTTTTTAAGACTTTGGACTATGGCCAGAGTTGGATCAAGATCACCGATGGCATTGACCGAAAGCACTTCACCCGAGTCATCCGCGCCGATCCCGACCGTCCAGGATTGCTGTACGCCGGAACCGAGTCAGGTTTGTATATTTCCTTCAACCACGGTCAACTCTGGTTGCCGTTTCAGTGCAATCTACCGATCGTACCCATTACAGATCTTGCAATCAAAGACAGCAATCTGATTGTGGCAACTCAGGGTCGTTCGTTTTGGATTCTCGACGACTTGAATGTCTTGCACCAACTTTCAAAAGACATGTTGCAGTCACCGGTCAGTCTGCTACAGCCACAGGCCTTTACCCGGATGTATGCCAGCTACCGAGGAGGTTCCTCGAATGTCGGAGGCGAAGATCAAGCTTCCGGCCCCGTGCTATATATCCATCTCGACGAGCAACCCGACGACGATGCAGATATGAGCCTGGAATTCTACAACGCGGACGGCGAATTGGTGCGTCGCTTTAGCACTCAGCCGAAGGACGAGGAAGAAGAAGGCAAATTGAGCCTGAAAGCGGGACTCAATCGGTTTGTGTGGGATATGCGATATCCGGATGCCGAGAGCTTTGACGGGTTGATCATGTGGAGCGGCAGCACGCGAGGACCACGCTGCGTTCCCGGAATCTATAAAGCGCGGCTGCAATTCGCTGGCAAAGAACAGCAAGTAGATCTGGAGATATTGCCCGATCCAAGAAGTGAAGCCAAAGCAGAAGACTATCAGGCTCAACTTCAGTTCTTGTTGGAAGTCCGCGACAAGCTGAGTGAGACGCACCGAGCGATCAAGACGATCCGCGATGTCCGCGAACAGATTCGCAGCTACAAACAGCGCTTGGAATCGCAAGACGAGCGGCCCGAATCGGCGGAGGACATTATCAAATCCAGTGAAACACTGATCGAGCAATTGACCCAAATTGAATCCACACTGTACCAAACCAAGAACCAGAGTTCTCAGGATCCGCTCAACTTCCCCATTAAGCTCAATGACAAGCTGTCGGGAGTCGCCAGTGTGGCTGCAACCGGAGATTTGCGCCCCACCGAACAAGCACTGGCGGTCCGGAATGAACTCGTCGCCGAAATTGATCAGCAGTTGGAACAGCTTAGCCAACTGCTCAACCAGGAACTGCCCAAACTCAACCAACTAATTTTGCAGAGCCAGATTCCGGCCATTTTCGTACCCTAAAGAGATCCGTTCCCGCTCGGCAAGCCGGACCTAGTGTACGTACCGCCTGCCGCGTGGTTCGTCGGATGTGCTGGTACATACCGCCAGCCGGGTGGTTCGTCTTGCTGCTGGCTGCTGCGGAGTGGAGCAACCACCTCCGAGGACCTTTCGCAGAAATGCTCGTCGATGTGATCCGTTGCCGAAGCGGAAGTCAACGGAAGAGGATTCCATAACGGATTTCCTCGCTCTTCATCTTTTTGCCTTCCATATTCCTGTCCAACGGTCTGCTATTGCTTCCTCCGTACGCAAGAGAATGGCTGGCAGGAAAACGGGAGACAGAAAAATAGTTGGCAGGAAAATGGAATCGCATGGGCCGTGCTTGCCGTCAGAACTTCCGGCCTTACTTCAGCACTTCCAGGTCGCCGCTCGGCAAGCGGGACCTACTAGTACGTCCCGCCAGGGGGGTTGTTGGTATTGGTTCTGGCGGCTGGGGCGGGGAGAAACAGCGGCCGCATACCTATCACGGACGTGATGGTCGATGTGGTCCGTAGCC
>JANSWS010000576.1 GCA_024743355.1 bacterium | reverse complement strand
TGGACGCCTGCGTCGTTCCTGGAAACCGCTTGGTTCGCCAACCAGAACAGCATGGAATCGACGCTTCAATATCTTGAGGCCAGATTCGGCGACGGTAGTAACGGCTCACAACCCGGTGAAGGCGGGCCCAACGATGTGGTAAATGCCGCAGAGGTCGAGCCGAATGATGGCTTTGGAAACGCAAACCTCGTTCCATTGGCCGGCAATCTCGGCGTCAACATTACCGGCCGCAGCTCTTCCGCCATCGATGAAGATTGGTTCATGGCCGATTTGAAGGCGGGTGCCATCATTGACGCTCGGCTTTCGGGCACTGTGGGCTCTGGCAACAATATCCCGCTACTGTCTTTATATGACGCTACCAACACGGAATGGATGTCCAGCACGGGAGTCCCGGGTTCGCTGCCTCCATCTTCCCCAATCACCGGTAGCGGTTCGACGCCCACCAACCCTGCGGATGTGGCACTGCATTATGTGATTCCCGATGACGGGCGCTACTACTTCCGCGTCAGCGATGTGGGCGGACCTTATACGCTGCAGTTAAGGCAATATCGTCCCGTACTGGAATCCGAGCCCGTTGGCACCAAGCAGGTCCTTTATCTGGATTTTGACGGTGCAATCATCCCGCGTTCACTGTTTATCCCCGGTATCCCGGGCAGCGCACGAATGGCTTCCACTCGGAGCTTCCTGCCGGCATACGGCATTCAGGACTCCGATTACGACGCCTTTATCGATGAAGTCCTGCGTCGAGTGCAGCACAAGTTTGATGTGCTGGGAGTGGATACGACCAATCCCAACTATGGCATTGAGATCCGCAACAGCCGTGACCATGCGGATCCCTGGGGGTTGCCAAATGTCAGCCGCGTAGTAGTCGGCGGTACCTTTGGCGAACTGGTGGACGACCCAGCTATGGATGGCATGGGGCCATTGGGAATCGCTCAGAGCGTCGACGGTGGCAATTTCGATACCGAGGAAACAGCGATTGTCATGCACGACATCCTGATTCCCTCCTTCCGCACGGTGCCCATCGATCCATTTGCCCGCCCTGTCGATGTTCTGGCGGAACTGATGACCTTCGTCATTGTTCACGAAGCCGGTCACTTCTTTGGCGGTCAGCACCAGGATCCATTCAATAATGTCCTGAGCATCATGGATCAGTTTTATGATCCGATTGTCAGTTCGGGCTCAGGTCCAGACGGGATCTTTGGCAATGCGGACGACGAACCGATCTATTTCGCCGCCGATGCCTTTACTCCCCTGGGCCAGTTTGAGCCAGGCGGCTTCAACGACGTCGTTTCGTGGATTGGCTGGGGACTGTCCGGAGGCTTAACCGGCGGCGCGACGGTCAACGGAAAGGTTTTCGAAGATGCCAATTTGAACCGGCGTTTTGATGCCAATGAAGTTGGCTTCTCGGACGTGATCGTTTACGCGGACGTGAACGGCAACAAGATCTTTGACGGTCCGGACATTTCCACGGTTTCCGACGTCAATGGCAACTACTCGCTGCTAATTCCTCCCGGCCAATGGGAGATTCGCAACGTAGTTCCTTTCGGTCTCAGGCTGACCACGGACGCTGGGCTGGCTGTTAACGCCCAGGCGAATCAGACCTTTAATAATTTCAATTTCGGCCACACCTACATCACGCCAGACATCACGGGCCGCAAATGGAATGACGCCAATGGCAACCAAATCATTGATCCAGGTGAGGCTCCAATTGAAGGCGTATGGATCTACATTGACGAGGACGGGGACAATCGTATCGACATTGGTGAACCGGCCACAAAGACCCGCGCGGATGGAACCTATTCACTGAAATTCCCCGGCCCGGGCGTCTACACCATTCGCGAAGTCCTCGACTCCGGTTTCGTGCAAACCTACCCCGGACCCAACTTTGATAACGAACACACAATCATTCTGACCGGCAATCCTCTGATCGATGCTCCGCGGGTCAATGGATTGGACTTCGGCAATCGTCTCACCGTGGACTTTGGCGACGCTCCTGCCTCTTACGGCGATGCCTCACACGGTTTCGTCAATGGTTTGATATTGGGTACCAACTGGGATGCGGAAGCCGCCAGTCAGTATTCAAGTAATGCTCGTGGAGACGACGACAATGGGTCGCTGGACTCCACAGGAAACGTCATCGATGACGAAGATGGTATCGTTCTTGGTCGGCCGCTCGTGGCGGGTAGCTCCAACAACCGGATTTCGGTAACAGCTCAGAACACCAGTGGCTCGCCCGCGTTTCTTTCAGGCTGGATCGACTTCAACCGAAACGGCACTTTCGAAAGTGCTGAAAAGGTGATCGCCGATGTTCCCGTAGCCTCCGGAACAACAGATGTTATTTTCTCCGCACCTGCCGACGCGGTTCTGGGTAATACATACGCCCGCTTCCGTTACAGCAATTCCGTTGGCTTGCAGCCAACTGGCAGATCGGGCAGTGGAGAAGTAGAAGACTACGTTTTGAACATTACCGACGAGTTGAACTTGGCGGTGGATGATCGCTTTGGCGTCTCTCGCAATTCCTCACTCAATTCACTGGACGTGCTGGCGAACGATTTCAGGCTGCCCGGTGAGTCCCTTGAGATCATCAACGTGGGTTCGTCGCAGGTCGGTGGAATCATCCAGATTTCTCCCTCCAATACAATTCTTTACACCCCACCTAACGGATTCGTAGGCCAGGACGTATTTACCTACACAATGCGTAATTCTGGTGGAGATGTGGATTCCGCTTCCGTCGTCGTAGACGTGAATCTGTTTTTTGAAAATCCTTTGGCGATCGATGACAGTTTCGATTTGCCAACCAATACCGTTGATTTCCCCCTGAACGTTCTTGCCAACGACATCGAGGGCCAGAACGGTGCCCTGACTGTCATTTCAGTGACTCAGCCGGATAAGGGCGGTCAGGTTTCAATTGCCACGGGCGGCAAGTCGATTCGCTACACCCCAGCCAGAGACTTCGGCGGCACTGAGTTCTTCACCTACACCGTCGCCGATGCCTCGGGAGCACGCTCCTCCGCGACCGTCACACTGCACACTTTGCCGGGCGACCGCGCCGACGATGACCTGCTGATCCAATTAGTGGCTACGGATTTGAACGGAAATCCGATTTCGGCAGTGCAGCAGGGCGATGACTTCCGCATTGAAATGCGGGTGGATGACCTGAGGTATTCCAGCAGCAATCCGGGTACAGCCGCAGGCGTCTTCGCCGCATACGCGGACCTGCTTTACAATCTGCAGCTGGTCTCCACCGTAGCCAACAATGATGCCGGGTCGAACTTCAACTTTGAAGTGAATTTCTTCAACGATTACGTCAACTTCCAAACTGGCGACGCGGACACGCCGGGCATCATTGATGAATTTGGGGCATTCAGCAATCGGTCGGTAATGAATGATCCGGACCCACTGCTGCTGGCAGCGATCACCTTTAACGCTCGCTCGCCCGGCATTGCCAGCTTCATGCCCGATCCGGCGGATGAACTGCCACTTTCAGACTCACTGCTCTTTGATACACCCGGCGCGGCGGTACCCATCGAGCAAATTCGCTACATCGGAACTCAGATTGAAATCGTTGGCGATGGCGTCCAATTCCCAGTTGCCGTTGACGACTCGCTGCCCGATGCCATTCCCGCTGGAAGTGTGCGGTTCCCCATCGATGTGCTGGCCAATGACCTGCCCGGATCGACCGGCTCCATCACT
>JANSWS010000639.1 GCA_024743355.1 bacterium | reverse complement strand
TCTCATATCATCGTTTTGTGGTCCATGCAGCGTTCCTGCATGACACCGAAGCCGATGAACAATCGATTGCACGGGAGCAACCGACGACGTGTTTCCTGAGTTCATAGTTTTTCTCCGGTTGCCCCGTGAATCGTAGCGTTCGTCGATGGAATCAAACGCATGAAATATCGCTCCCGAATTTTCATCTTGTTGGCGATCACAATGATTGTCATTGGCGCTGTTTCGCGTGCCATGTTCGTTGAAATCGCGGAATGGCCGTCCGGACACCATCAACTCACCATTTCGTCGGACGGGCGAGACAGAAAAGTCGTTCTCTATGTTCCGCCGCAGTATGACAAAACGAAAGCCGTACCACTCGTCGTGATGCTACATGGGATGGGTGGAACCGCTATGAACGCGTACAAGGAGACGAGTTGGTCCACAAAGGGTGAAAAGGAAACGTTCATCGTTGTGTATCCTGAAGCGACACGTCCAAATCCCAACGCGGCACCCAGCCTGCGGAACAATCCCCAGGCATGGAACGATGGTTCCGGCCGCTTTCATGCATCAGAAGAAAAAATTGACGATGTTGCGTTCATAGGATCCGTGCTCGACCGCATCACCGCTGACTATAACATTGATCCTAAACGAATTTATGTGACTGGTTTTTCAAATGGGGCATCAATGGCATTTCGTGTTGGATCTGAGTTGACCGACCGAGTTGCTGCGATCGCGCCCAATGCAGGTGCTTGCTGGACTGACGACTTGAAACTTTCCGGACACCTTTCGCTCTGCTACATTACAGGTACATCAGATAAACTGAACCCACTCGACGGCGGGTTTCCCAAACTCGCATTCGGTGGCAAAAACCAGGGTGGGCAAAAGAAGCCGCCGGTCCAAGATACCATTGACAAGTGGGTTGGGGCTTTGGAGTGTGCAGGCACCATCATGGGGGACACAACAAACGCAGGTGTGCGATCACGGCATTACGGTCCGAGCGGCCACGGATCTGAAGTGAAGTTCATTACCGTCGAAGGTCTTGGCCACCACTGGGCTGGAGGAACAAGTCAGGCTCCTGAGTTTCTTGTTGGCAAGAACACAGAAGCAATTAACGCAACAGACGTTGTTTGGGAGTTTTTCGTCGCACATCCTAAAAAATAGACCGCGTTGGGCCTAACGCACTGTTCGACGAACAAAAAAATGCACCCGAGTTGCCGATCGGGCGTTTCCTCAAATCAAAGTCTCTTGGCGGCAACCGGGTGATTTTGGACGTTGAACTGGCCTTTGGGGAACTTTGGATCTGTAACAACTAGTGAGCGGAGTCGTGAGTGTCACGATTCAGGGACTTTTTCAGTTGCACTTCGGTGCATTCTCGCGTTCTCGCGGGCTATCTTTAGATCAACAGAAGGCCGGGTTTTGCCTTCAGGGCTGTCGCACTCAGTCCATGGGCCAACATCTTCGATTTTGCCCGCAAGGCCATGTGCGTGAGGTGGTAGACAATTCGTGCCGTCATCGCTGTTGCCAGCGGTGCAACGCGTATCAACGCCAACAGTGGCTCCAGCGATGGTCGAATCGGCTTCTGCCCTGTCCTCACCACCATGTGATCTTCACCGTACCCCATGAATTGCTGGATCTGTGGCGGTTCAATAGAGCTTTCTTCGCCAGCTGCTTGTTTCAAGCTGCCTCGCAAGCTCTCCGAGAACTCATGGCGGATCCCAAATACTGCGGTGGACGCGTTGGTTTACTGGCCGCATTGCACACTTGGAGCCAGACGCTGGCTGCCCACGTGCATTTACATGTACTGGTCACTGCAGGCGGACTCTGCGAGACAAGCGGCAGGTGGTTAGAGGCAACCAAAGAGTGCCTGCTGCCACGCAAGGTGTTGATGATCGTATTTCGAGGTAAACTTCGAAGCCTGTTGCTGCAAGCTCTCGCCGGGGATCAACTGACGCTGCCCCCTGGCACGAGCCATAACCGCTGGGTAGGCGAGCTGAATCGCTTGGGCAGGGTACCGTGGAATGTCAAGGTTTTCGGGCGTTACCAGCACGCACGCGGTGTGGCCAACTACCTGGCGCGGTATATGAGGGGCGGACCGATAGGCGACCATCGGCTGCTGAAAACGAACGGCGAGCAAGTCCTGTTTCGCTATCGCGTACCGAACCAACGCACTGGCGACCGTTCCGGTCAGGCCGTGATGGCACTGGAGTCAGCCGAGTTCCTGCGGCGATACCTGGAACACGTACCGCCCAAGGGCTTACAGACGGTGCGGGGCTATGGGCTCTACAGCGGTAATCAGCACAGTCGTTTGTCGGAGGCCTTCGAGGCCTTAGGCAGGCAGCGACCAAGTCCAGAGCAAGACCAACTGGACCTGGCGAGCTGGTTGGCTGAGATTGGCCTCAGTGCCGACGCCCAATGCTGCCCGGTGTGTGGCTGCAAGCTCGAGATCCACCATCAGTACCAGCGGCCATGGCGAAAATTGGCTCGCAGCCCTCCGCCCCCATCTGTTCAGGTCGATTTTGAGAGGCTCATACTCGCATGATGCCAGGAACAAGGACAAGGGACCAAAAAGGGCCAATACCAACTGGGCTCACGGTGCGCCCTCAGCTAGCCTGGACTTATACCAGGTGTGAAAACAGTCTGAAATTGCTCGCAAGTCGCGTGGTAATCCCCTAATCTAATAGTACTTCCAATAGGCCAGATCAACCAAGCGATGAACGTGCGGACTGGAAATGGTTTGAAGACGAGCGGGGGAGGATCCCGCCTGAGTAACTCCTAGCCAGAGGCTCAGTATCGAGTGTTGCAGCGTTGATATAAGGCGACCAGCCGAAGTTCAACGTTGAAG
>JANSWS010000815.1 GCA_024743355.1 bacterium | reverse complement strand
CGGCCACCGCATCTTCTTCGAATCCATCCCGCTCGAGAAGCCGATTGATATTGGACTCAATAGCCGTCAACTGCGGTCCTTCATCGGCAGTTACGAAGGTGAAAGCAATGCCATCGCGGCCCATTCGACCGGTACGTCCAACTCGATGCACGTAGTCATCGCAATCAAGCGGAATATCGTAATTGATGATGTGCGAGACGGTGGAAACATCGATACCCCGCCCGACAACATCAGTAGCCACCAACACGCCGATCTTGCCGGCTCTCAGCTCATTAAACACACGATCGCGTTCTCGCTGATTCATATCGCCGTGGATGCAAGCCAGCTTGGTTTGCGAAAGCCGTTCGTCTTTCTTGAGCTCTTTGCTCAACGCCAAGTGCAGTCGATCGGTGCCACGTTTCGTGCGGCAGAAAATAATTGCCTGCGGCGGTTGCTCGCGTTTCAACAATCGCACCAGGGTGTCGAACTTATCCTGCTGAGCTACCGTGAAATAGCGTTGCTCGATCGTATCCACCGATACGTTCTTGCTCGAGCAATTGATATGCACCGGATCCTCGAGATAGCGAGCCGTTAGTCGTTGGATCTCGGGTGGCAAAGTAGCACTCAGCAGCATTGTCTGGCGATCGGTGGGGCAACGCCGCAGGATCTTCTCGATGGCCGGTCGGAAGCCGATGTCCAGCATTCGATCCGCCTCATCCAGCACGACACACCACAGGTGATCCGTGCGGAAGGTCTTTCGCTGAATATGGTCATAGACTCGTCCTGGAGTGCCAACGATTACCTGAGTTCCTTCTTGAAGCTTGTTCATCTGGCGTCGCATGTGCTTTCCGCCAGCCAGAACCGTGATCGAGGTTTTGCACCCGTAGGCCAAGCGTTCCATCTCTTGATACACTTGCTCGGCCAATTCGCGGGTGGGAACCAGAATTAACGCCTGCGGATAGCGGCATTCGCTCAAAGGATCGAGCAATTCAAGAATAGGAATCGAGAACGCAGCCGTTTTGCCGGTTCCCGTTCGAGCTTGGCCGATGATGTCGCGGCTATCAAGAGCGGGCGG
>JANSWS010000443.1 GCA_024743355.1 bacterium | reverse complement strand
TCCTGCCAGCCATCTTCCTGCCAGCCATCTTCCTGCCAGCCATCTTCCTGCCAGCCATCTTCCTGCCAGCCATCTTCCTGCCAGCCCTGCATTGGTGGCTCTGCACTAGGGACGAGGTCGGCAGATATCAAAGGTTAGGCCGTTTCTCCGTTTGCTGATTTGCGGCGCTGTCACCGAGCCAGGTTCCTCGCCGGCGCAGAGCGCGCTGCGACCGCGAGCTGCCCGCCAATGCCCATTGAGTATGTCCCTTCAGCATTCCTTTTCTCTTGATCGCTAGCAAAGGTTTTGCACCCAGTCCTTTTGGGCGGAGGTGGGCATGGGTGACCATGCCGCTCGCCGCAAAATGGGCAATTAAGACAAAGATTACCCGCTGCAGCGCTCACAAACCGGATGGCGAATCCCCCAGCGCGAGTGTCTTTTGCCGATACGACGAGCGCTATCGACAAAATCGTTCAACTTTCACAGGCAACGATCCCGATATCGGAGCATGAAGGCACAACATGGGCACCGCCGCATCGCTACGTATAGCGGCCGGTGGCAGGGGTGGAATGAGAACAAGGGTCTCGAAATGAAATTGTGCAGGCTCCTAAAAACTAGGCGTCAGCTGTTCCTGAGAGCATCCAAACGGATTGCCCTCGCGGCAGCTATTGCAGGCTTTGCGTCCGTTGCAAGCGCCCAAACCATGTCGGCAACGCCGACGTTGCCGCCTGCCGGGCAAGCGAACTCACTTCCGCAGCAATTGACACATACGGATCGGCTACCAGCATTGCGTCCCGTGTCGAGCCACGCTCCCAGATTGGCACCGATTGTGATGGCAGAGGCGACCGATTGTTCTGCCCAACCCGCTTCGCGAACATCGAATACATGCGGCCCCTTGCAATGCCAGGTCAGCAGCAATCAACCCACACGTCTATCGGATACACAACTCTCGGCCAATCAAGTGCCCGCGTACCCATTGATGTTGGACCAAACCGCTGGACACAACCATGTGCAGGCAGCGCAGATGGTCCAAGGCAGTCAAGCCGCGGGTGGCGGCGGCGTGTCTCTGGCCGTGGGGCAGGGAGTGGCGAGTCATGTCAGCACTGAAGAATCGTTGATTGACATCGAAATTCCGATTCCTGGAGTACCCACCTCCAGCGGCGTAGCCATGCAGGAACATTATTTGCCGCAGCAATCCGATCCGGCGCCCGCGGTCATCGGTAGCTTCAGCGATAATTCAGAAGCCGAGCTGCAAACCTCCAGTCGCCGTTCCGCAAATCTGACTTCCAGGGCTCCAGAGCTCATTCAACGCGGCCAGCCGATGAGAATTGGCTCCGACACCATGCGTACACCAGGGCTGCAGGCGAGCGATTTGCCTTCCGCTGCAGAGAGCTCCCGTCAATCATTGGAATTTTCGCTGAGCGATACCGCGGCGAGACCGGTACAGGATTTCGAGCCTTCGGCAGCGGAGCCTCGTTCGGGAGAGGGCCCTGTGGTTGTCTCCTTGGATGAGCACGGCAATTGGGACCAAGAGGCGTTGATGAATCAGCCCGGCGTTGTCCCGCAGGCTGACGATTCGGTCGCGGACAACATGTCGGAGCAATTTGCTGAAAGCCAGGCCCGTTCCTCTGAGCAAGAGACGCTTCATCTCGAACAGAGCGACGGATCCATGCACATGCGTATGGCAGTGGATGCTCCCCAAGCTGGCCATGACGCGTCCAGGAACTTGTCCGCTTCGGCCGACAGTATGCCTGCTGGTCATGCAAACCATGCCCCGGCATTCATGGATGACACGCCTTTGCAGTTAAGCGAGATGCATGTCGATCCGCAGCCGAGCAACTTGGTCACCAGTCAAGCAGCAGACGAATCGCCGTTGGCAACGCCCATCGACCCCAGTCAGTTGTCCATGGGCGGCGAGATGCTGGTCAGTCGAGAGCAACCGGTGCTGGTAAAAATGGACCAACCTGTTCTCGAGTACTCGGTAGAGCACCCGGGAATCTGCAAGCTGATCCAAACCAGCGAAACCACTCTCTCGCTGATTGGCCTTCAGGACGGCGACACTCGCATCGCAGTGGTCACGGCCAGTGGCGAACAAGAACGGAATATTGAGATTCGCGGTGTGCGAGTCGCCAGCGCTTCTGCTCCTCAGGGCAGACTGCAGACCTTGGCCCGCGAAGTAACCCAAACCATTAAACGGCTCTATCCCTACGGCGACGTACAGGTCGTTGCCAGTGGAGAGGAATTGATTGTGCAAGGCTACGTCCAAGCGGAAAAGGACGCCCGCAAGATCGTGAGTTTAGTGCGGAAAACGTCGCTATCTCCCGTAATTGACCGCCTGCATTCCATGAGCCGTTGAACCGTGACCACGGCTCCTCAGCCGCCGATTACGGAATGAAACAAATTATTTTTGTACGTCGAAGTAATGCTCGGACAACGATGTGAGCAGGATTGACGTGACCCTTTGCAAGGATGACCATTCGAGGATTGCCATGCGTAAAATCCTGAGCTTTCAACGCACCAAGTCCACCGTCCGGAACGTGATCCGCGGTGTAGCTTTCGGCGCCACAATTGCGGTCACGTTCGGCCTGTCATCAGGGGCTCATGCCCAGACGATGGCAGAACAACTGGCGCCTACGGCGACCGGCCTACAGGGCAGTCCGGTATCCAACGCGGTAGCGAACAATGATCAGTATCCAATGTCGGTGAACGACGCGGGTTACTCCGTACTATCGGATAATTCCCAAGTTGAACCGGCACAGTTCCTGGGAGAAGAATTCTTCCCAACGGGCAACTACGGTTACGGGAGCCCCTGCGATCCCGGCTGTGATGTTTCCGCTTACGGACGCGTGGAAGCCCTCTACTATCGACGCCAGGGCGACAAGTATTTTACTCCGATACGGAACGCTTTCCTTGACGAATTCGCATGGCAAGAAGGCGTTCGCGTCACCTTGGGCTGTCTGATGAATTGCACGAATGGCTACGAGCTTTCGTACATAGGTCCTTTTGAATGGGAACGCCAGGCTACGCTCAGGGGCAATGGCAACCTGCAAAGTCTGCTGCGTCCTTCAAATGGCTACACATTCAACGATATCGACACGTTTTTTGATGCAGACGTTCAAGGACTCAGTGTCCGCAGTAAACTCAATAGTATTGAAGCCAATTACCGTTGGTGGGCCTGGGATGCCTTCTCCACGTTAGTGGGTTTGCGATACATCAACTTCGAAGAGGAATACAGCTTCTCGTCCGCGGGGGCTAATGGTGCCGGGATCCATTTCGAGGGTGTCGACAATCAGATGGCTGGCATTCAAATCGGAGCTGACTGGATGTATCCGTTCTGCATTCGAGGCAACTCTGGTTTTCGTGGAAAAGGCGGAGTATACGCGAACGTTGCGGAACGACGATCGCTGCTGATCAATGATGGAACGCTTCTGATCAACGCTGGTGATTCGAGTACCGATTGGGCGGGAGTATTCGAATTTGGTTGGTTCGCCAACTACTACGTCATACCACAATTGCGATTTTCGGCCGGATATGACTTCTGGTGGATGACGCAGATGGCCACCATTTCGGAACAAAGGCCGACAAGCATCACACCAGCGACCGGGACGACCGTGTTCTCAGAAGACGACGTCTTGGTCCACGGAGCTAGCCTGGGTGTCGAGTTGATCTTCTAGCGAACTCTTGGCAATCATGGCTGTTGAAACTCAAACGCGGTACTTTCGAGTGCCGCGTTTTTTTATGCATTTGCCGGCCCTCGCCCGCTTGGTTATGATCCATACTAGCAGTCAACCAATTTGTATCGCCAAGCTCGACTCTTGCCGAGGAAGCCGATAGGCCTCGCATGCTGAAGAATTTCCAGGACATTTGGCAACGCAATCGCGGCAATTGGCTGTTTTCCGTGGCCTTTCTCATCATCACCACGGCCTGTGTACTGTGGAGATTCAATCTGTTGCCAGAAATCCAGCTGGAACCTTCGACTCCCTACGATGAAGGCATTCGACGCGGGAGACCGCAACCCATCCGCCTGGTGTTCACCATCATTGCAGGCAAGGAGCTTGAGCAATCGCCGGTGGAAGGCATGGTCGCAATCTACCGTCCCACCAGTCGTATCGTGGATGCGGGTGAACCTCTCAAGACAATTGGATTCGAATTGGAGGCCGGACAGGTCGCGTCGGTCTTTGTGAACGATTTGCGTGCCGGCAGCTACGCTCCGATTGTCTTCCTGGACATCAACGGCAACGGACGCTTGGACATGAGCGAAAATGGAACGCCGCTGGAGCCCATGAAAACCATCGAGGAGGCCCTGACTTCGCCGCCGCTCACAATTTCGGAAAAGAACGTTTTTCAATTGGAGCAGGCCACCGAGAACAATATCGTGGTCTTCTTTTAGCTGGACAGCGGCACTTTTCGTGAAAAGTATCCGAAGCGTTAGCGAGGGATTTTCCGTAACTCGTACTCGATCGCTGGCTTCGAGTACGAGTACGAATCTTCGATATGTAAACCGTGCGGGCGAATATCGTGAACGGTTACTGAATAGGGCGACTTCAAAACAGGCACCAAGGGCTTAGCAAGCCTCGTGGATTACTCGCGTCGCAAGCTGAATGACATATAGTGCAATCCAGTTTCCTCTTCGACCAGAAAGCCTCCTCCAGGCGCCAGATACTTGGCAATCACAGAGAAGGGTGGCAGTTCGTGGTTTTCCAAAGCAGCCAGCAGAGCTTTGAAGAAACCATTGTTGTCCGCCACCTGCCGCAAGCGATCGACGTTCTGACGATCGCGAGCCAATTCATAAAACAGCTGCAAAGACTCCTCAGGACGGGCAAAGGATATGGCCGAGCATTCCCGATCCTGCAACTGAGCGGTAATGCGATCGATGATCAGTTGGAATTCCAACGAATCCACCAGAGGAGGCTCGGTACCGTTGATGCATCCGGCTATCTGTCGCAGCATGTACTCACTATCGGCAATCACCACATAGTCGTCGATGGTCGTCAAACAAACTTCGGGCTGACGAATCGGCGCATCGGCGGGCGGCGTACGTCCCGCGCGGACCTTGTAGACCCGCAGTTCACCGAAGCTGTCCGTACTTACTTCCGTGCGTTTCTCGACGAGAGAAACAATGCTCGGTAACACCTTGGACTTAAATTTCTCGATGTCGTTCATGCGGATCGCATAGACGTTGGAACCGCTGTTCAAGGTGACTGGTCGTACAAAGCCTTGCACAATCGTCAGGCGACCTTCCAGGTTATTCAACACATCCTGACGAAAATCGATGCCCAACTGATCGCTGACCCGCGAAAAAACTTCTTTCTCCAACGCGTCTTCGCCACGAAACTGATTGAACAAGCGTTCGATGCCCTGCAGCGTGGAGTTCAAATCCCAATTGATGGTCGAGTAGGAAGCCACGCTATCGGGAATCCAAGACTCGGGTTGTGTTGATCCCGACTTGGGACGCAGCAAACTCAGCACACCTCTCCGCGGATTGCTCAATTGCAGATGCATGTGACTGATGGAATCAAAGTCTGGAGGCGCGACAATCCAACTGCCGCCCACCGCCTCGACACCGCTGACTCCCAGCGAGTCCAAGACGGCCAAGGTCATGGTGGTACCCCCGGATTTAGGAGACAGCTCGCGGACCATCGCCCAGGGATCGGCGTAGAAGGATACTTGAGGACGCTCGCCTTCCGTACCCACGCAGCGGGCCATAATTCCGGTGAACTTGCGATTGTCGGCCAGCGTCTTGGCATCTTGCATTTGCCCCAACCATTTTCGCGCCAACATCTCCGTGTAGTCCGGGTCGGAACAGGCAACGACCACACCGTCGTCGATGAAATAAGCGAATTGCTCGCGGCTGCGTTCCGGGTTGGAGTAGCGATGCAGTGTCAAACGATCCATCGTTTTTTCTTCATGCACCATCCGCTGCGAAGCAGCAGCGTCCATGCGATCCAGCATGATTTGGACACTGCTTATTTCCGTGCCGGCATCCAGCAAAACAGCGATAGCCGGTTGTTGGAGGCGCACATTAACCCTGCGGCCCCCATCCTCTTCCGAACTGGTTTCGACATCCGCTCGAGCCCTGTTATTCGGCAACAGAGCCACTGCCATCTCACCATTAGGAATGGAAAGCAACTCATCCAGATTCAATCCGATGGCATCCTGGAGCTGCTCGGTATTGCGAACCAGTGAGCCGTAGAATTCGCTCAAAATCGGCTTGAGATTATCGTCATTGCCCAGCTTGCCCAACGAGCTCTTGGCCAGGTCTTCCCGGAGCTGGACCACATCGTCGATTCGCAAGTAC
>JANSWS010000569.1 GCA_024743355.1 bacterium | reverse complement strand
TTTACAAGCACGAAGCGCTAGTGAGTGTGAACGCGATGGCGACTGAAACTCACACGCTGGCACGTTTTGATGTTGCGCTAAATCCAGGTTACTCTCCCGCTTGCGGGAGAGTCGGGCCCGGGCACACGCGAAGCGGGTCGGGGCCCGGAGAGGGTCGATTCTCCCCCGCACCGGCCGCAGACACGTCCCACTCTCCCCGGAGTGGAGAGTGAGATTGACCCATCGTTCGCATGATAGATTTGCACCCTGTTCACAAAATAGCGCAACATCAAAACTGGCGAGTCGTGCTTGTATTTTTGGGCGAGCTGCTTGATAAAAAATGCTGCACAGCGTTGCCTAGCGGAGCTTGCCGGGCGTGCTAGCTGGAGAGCGCTTCGGCGATGGAATCACACAAGTAGTCCAGGTTGCTCGGTGTAATTCCGGCCACGTTGATGCGACCGCTGCCGACAATGTAGATGCCTTTCTCGGATTTCAGCCAATCGACCTGCATGGGAGTCAAGCCGCTGAAAGAGAACATGCCGCGTTGATCCATCAGGAAGGAAAAGTCGACGTCAGGGCTGCGGTGCCGCATTGCCTCGACAAATGCCGAACGCATTTGATGAATGCGGTCTCGCATGGCAGCTAATTCGCTTGTCCAAAGACTTCGCAGTTCCGTGTCGCCCAAGACACAGGCTACGATGGCACCTCCGTGTCGAGGAGGATTGGAATAATTGCTGCGAACGCAGGTCTTGATGTTGCTGCGAACTTTCACGGTTGAGACTGCGTCGGGGCAGACCGCCATAAGAGCGCCGATCCGCTCGCTGTAGAGGCCGAAATTCTTGGAATAGGAACTGCAGATCAAGTACTCTTGATGGTGTTTGGCCATGCGTTCAATCCCGGCTCGATCTTGTTGCAGGCCGTCGCCGAAACCGTGATAAGCAAAGTCGATCAGGGGCAGCATTCCAATACGGGCCGTCAGTTCGGCAATCTGTTGCCACTGCTCCGAATTGGGATCGACTCCCGATGGATTGTGGCAGCAGGCGTGCAAGCAGATGACATCGCCAGCCCGGCCCTCTTTCTCCAGCGTCTCGAGGCAGGCGGCAGCATCCAAGCTCTTGCGGTCGGCTGACAGGTAAGGGTACTGCTTGGTTTCCAAACCGGCAGCCTGAAAAATAGCCGGATGATTGGGCCAAGTCGGAGTGCTCAACCAAACACGCGAGCCAGCAAAATTCTTGGCCACAAAGTCCGCGGCAACCCGCAGAGCACCCGTTCCGCCCGGTGACTGGAACACGGCGACTTGATCTTCCGCAGCAAGTCCTGGCAACGCGAGTTCGCGCACGGAATTCAAGAACTCAGCGAGTCCGTCAATTCCCAGGTATCCCTTGGACTTTTCGTCTTTGAGCAGCTTCTCTTCCGCGCGCTTCACGCACTCCAGAATCGGTGTGTTACCTTGTTCATCCTTGTAAACACCCGTGGTCAGATTGATCTTGCCGGATCGGGAATCCTGTTGGAAGGCTTCGGTAAGACCGAGGATCGGGTCGGGCGGAGCAGCGGAAATGTTCTCGAGCATTTTTGAGCAGCGCTATCAGAGAGGAAGAACGGAAACTTCTAACACGAGCAAAATCCGCGATCGAATGTCGGACTGACCCCTGAATATGCAACGGAATGCGGTTCAGCAAGCTCTCAATTGCACGTCATTTTCTTGATGTCTAAATCCAAGCACGCCTCTAGGAGGGGATGCTTACGGCCTGGGTTCGCCAAAGCTTCAAAAAAATTTAACGCTATGCTCGTACTAAATGTCAATTTAACGCAAGTAGTTTATCAATGTCTGCAACGGGCACGAGAGGTGGTGATTTGCGGAATCGATGCATGCTTCGGTAAACTTCGATATGTCTAAACTAGAGCAGCAATTAGACGAAATCTAAGGAGTCATTCTCGTTCATTTTAGTGCTGCTAGCCCGCGCTCTGTTCGGGCACGATTCAGTGCCATCAAAGCGGGCGGATGCTTGCGCAGCAATTTGATCAGCTGAGAATTGCTGGTGGTTAGCTTAGTCGCGGCCTCCAGCAAATCGTAGTCCGCGGCAGCCAAAACGTCCAAGCACTCGGCTAGCATCGATGGGAAGTCGTCGTGTTCCGCTGAGATTGCCAACTTGCCGTTTCGCACGCGAGATTGCCAAAGTACCGACGGCGATTCACCTGCATCGTGGCTGGATGATCGGAAATCGGTGGCCAGCTTAAGTCGCAGACGACGGATGGCTTGACTTCGGTTGGCAGCTTGAGATCGGCGTTCGCTGGCGTCACCCAGGAAACCGGTGGGTTCGTGTTTAACCACTACCGCTGTCTCAACTTTGTTGCGATGCTGACCACCCGGGCCGGAGCGTCTTTCCTGACGCGTCGAGCAGTCTTGCAAAAGTTCTTCTGGGGAAAGTCGGGCGGGGTGCATGCTGGAAACTAACACAGAAAAAGCAAGGCATTCTCTTTGTGACGTGCAATGCCCAAACGACGTGCTAGTCCGAAGCCTAGCATTTACGCTCCAAAGCCAACACCCCAGCCTTTGGAATGCAGGGAAATCGTTAGCAAGCGGAACCGCGTGGCTCAGGCTCTTCCGGTGGATGCTTTAATTCAACGAGCGGATCTATCGGACACGGAAAATCAATCACGGCCCACGTAGTAAACTCGAACCGTCGCATAGTCTTCTAGCACAGCGAGCTGATTGCCGTCTTGAGAAATTGTGATGCGAATGATCGGCGAGCTTCCGCGGTGAAGATCGAGAAGCGATTGACCGGTTTGCACCCCCCATGCCTTGACGGTGCCGTCGATCGAGCCGCTAAACAATGTTCGACCATCCCGCGAGAACTCCAGGGAGGTGATCAGGGCCTGGTGTCCCAGCAGAGTCGCGTGAGGCTCAAGGGTATCCAAGTGCCAAATGCGAATGACACGCTCATCGCAAGTCGCTAGCCATCGGTCATCGCAGGAAATTGCCAGTCCGACTTGGCTATTTTGATGTGCATTGTTGTTTGTCCGATCACTGTTGCCTTCTAAATCGATACTATACAGATTGCGTTGGGCCCCATACACAAGTCGCCCGCCATCATGGGTGAAACGGGGCTTAGTGCCGTTGGCAGCCGGGAATTCGCGAATAACCTTGCCTGATTCGGGTTGAATCAAAAGGAGTTGTTTCAACCGCGTCTTGCGGTCTTCAACGACTGCAGCCAGCAGGCTGCCTGAGGGAGAACAGCTGAGATCATTAATAGAGCAGTTTGGTCCACTCGCAAAAATGGTCTGGTGAGAGCGTGATCTTGCATCCCAGCGTTGGATTTTGGAGGCAAACGATGTCGCTTGCTTGCTGGGCTCAAGTAGCGGTGAGCTCGATACAAAGAACGCTGTCGAATCGTTTTGAGGCGTTGCCAGAAACTCCATCCGCATTCCGTCTTGGTAGTGATGAAGAAATTCCGTGGCTCCGCTTTCGCGATCGATGAAATACAGACCATCGATGGCCACAACTACTAATTCACGATCCTCGTCGAGGAAAAGGGCTGAAATATAGGCGGATTGTTGCCATTTACCGTCCACTTGTTCTTCCGTCGGCTGTTCCCGACTCAGCAAGATGTTGCTGTCTGCCGACTCAACATGCCACTTCGTCAATCTGCCCTGTTGGCCAACGGTAAATACACACTCGCCCTCCGCATCAAATATCGCGGAAAAGCATCGTGCGGAATCGGATTGCCACAAAAAGTTGGGATTCTGCAGCTTCTCACCACCTGCGTTTTGCCCTAGCTGCCAGATTCTGCAGTTCCCAAGTTTGTCGCTGGTTAGC
>JANSWS010000819.1 GCA_024743355.1 bacterium | reverse complement strand
TCGGGGAGCGGCTCCATCAGGTCGGCCCGCAATTGCTGGTAGCTCTTGGCCGGTCGACCGGATTCCGTGGCAAGCGATTCCCGGTATCGAGCCGCATGTTCAACTGCCGGCGTCAGCAGCCCGCGCCAGTCGTCACTCATAGCCTTAACTCCCTCGCGCGCCCATCGGTAGCGCAGCGTTTGACAGGCCTCATATGATCCGGTGGGGTGGCAGCCATCGTCTCCCGATAGCAGACAGCATGGCAAAGCGCTCATGACCAAGGTGGAGTATATTGGAACTCATCCTAGCCCCATCCCTTGCCATGCAGAAGCCTTCTCAACTAGACAACTGGACGATCGGACAATCAGGGCACGAGCTCGGCAAGGGTTCGATCTGCCTGATCAGCAGCCACCCGAACAGCTTCAGCATCGCTTCGGAACGCCCAACCGTGAGTCTCAATACGCTGGACAAGGTTAACAGCATCGCGAACTAATGGCACAACGTAGGGGACATAAATCGACCACCCGTGATCATCGAAGTGATTGAAGCCATTTCGTACTGCGTTCAACCGATGGAGACCCACCTCAAGATCTGAAAGATCTACCGGCTCCCCACTTCCACATGCCCCGCTCAAGGCCCTCTTCAGCAGTTCACGAAAGTCGGCGAGTCGACGCTCGGGGGGATCGGGACGCGGGTGAGGGTGATCGTGCCACAAGCGCCACTTCTTCGTTGACTTAGTATCAAGTGCGCCAGTGCTATCAGATGCGGTCAGATAGCCAACCAAAGCCGTGGCTGAGGCCATGTGAACCGACACAATTGCCCACTTCCACCAAGCCTTATCGATGTGGGTTTGCCCAAGTGCAAACCCAGTCAAACCAAGGCTACTTGCTGTATCGTGGGCAATGTCGGTTCGAACCCACTGGTCGTCCCCATCCTCGCACTCGTAGATGTCAGCGTTCATCGCTTGTTTCCTCTCGTCCTGGGCAATCTTAGCGTCGGACGAGAGGAAAGAGCATTCCTAGTTGGTCTGCGTGTTGTCAGCCGCTCACGAT
>JANSWS010000734.1 GCA_024743355.1 bacterium | reverse complement strand
GGCCGTCGTGGTCCCATTGCAGCAGAAGCAGTTGGCGAAGAAGCGCGGGCCGCAAGTCTTCTGCCAAGGGCTCGAGATAAGAGCTCAAATTCACTGCTTCGCCCTCTTGAAGCTGTTGCTCAAAGCGATCACAGATGGCATCGATACGTCGCGCCGCGTCTGTCGAAAGCATCGTTTGTGGGACTTCCCATCGAAGGCTCATGGCGTCGCAGCATTCCAGATCAGAGGGATCGTTTCCAACGCGCGGAGAGCTGACCAGTTTGCGGGGCAAGCCCTACGATCCGCCGATGACACTGTCCCCTAAATGACAGATAGTCAGCACCAGCTTGTTGGAAGATTCGTATCCGATGGCCAAATGCACCGGAGTGTAGCCGGCTTGTCGGTGCCCTCCAAACAACGCACATTTGGGCGGCATTTTAGGCGGTTGAAAAGGCAAGAGCAACCAAAATCTTTGTTACGCCTCACGAATTCCCTACGGAAGACTTTCTTGATTGTAGATCGCGCGCGGTCTACAGGTATTCTCCCTAGCCGGACAGCACCACTTTCGATAAAGCTCCTGGCAATTCCTTAGTTAACTGTGATAGCACGATATCCGGCTAAGTGGTGCTTAAGCCCTTCGAAAACCGGGGCTAACGCCCATACGGCAAATCGAACGTGGCGCTGTCCAGCTAAACTCGGCAACGATTGCTGCAGCAGTATGTTGGCGACTATGGCTCGTGTTCAGCTAGTCACTGTGATCAGCTTGTCACTAGGAACGCTTTGAGATGCAGTGTCAGATGGCCGGTGCTGTGATCACATTACCGGCCATTCTGATTCCTGCTCGGCTAGTTACCTCCCAGGGCTTCCACGGTAGCTTGCTCCTGGCTACCACCCTCGACACCACGGCCGGCTGGCTGCAAGTCTGGATTGGGATTCTGCGCTCGAGGTGCGATAGGCGCAGAATTCGCGTCGCAGCCTACGATCAGTGACAGACTCAGACAGACCACGAAAATTTGGAAAGAAAAGCGAAAACGACTCACGTGACTTCTCCTTGAAAAACTCCTAGTTATCAAAATTCACGACTTCGCCGTCGCCTGCGCCGCAAATATAGAGAAAGGTTGCGTAGTCAATTTGCCCAATTACGGGACGCACAGACCCATCTCCAAAGACCGTGTTCACAATCCCCCCAGCATGCAGGCTCCCAGGCAACCCCCAGCTGAGGCCCTTGCCAGTCGCTGAATTGTCGCAGTTGGGATTAGCCCCATTGGGACACATGCCGAAATCGCTATAGAAAGGGGCATGGCCCCAGGTCATGGCACACCAGCCATCAAACTGTGGATTTCCCCAATCCAAATAGCCGCCAGCCGATTCCATCATGAAAACCGTGTTGCTCAGCCCGTCTGTGACTGTCCCGATCTTCGTGCCCTTCACGGGAGGCTCTCGAAAAGGAGCAATCGGTCCAGAGACGTTTGCTTTGCGCGCATCGTCGTAGGTAAACGGACCGATATAACGATTCTGGAAGCGAACCGAGCCGCGATTGAACAAGTAGTTCGTCTGCCCCAATCCCGCAACTGCTTCACCACTATTGCTTCGGTAGATGTAATAGGTGAAGAAAGGACCTTGTCCAGGCGATCTACCCAATAGGCTTCCGCGATAGTGCTCATCTGCAATGCCGACACCCGTTACCTGAATGATATTGTTGGCATTCTCCGGCGG
>JANSWS010000303.1 GCA_024743355.1 bacterium | reverse complement strand
TGTGCTTTCACCGGACATTGTGCGGCACTTGGAGCATTCGCAAATACGCGGGCTCAAGCTGCGTCATGGACGCCGCGAGTATCGGTTGGATGATTTTTTTGAAGTGGATGGTGAGAAGAGCGATTGCCTTCGTCTGCAGGGGGATTTGTCAAAAGTCCGTTGGATTGGTTACGGCATGTGCGGCGGCAGTATTTACATTCGTGGCGACGTGGGAATGCACCTTGGCGCGCATATGCAGGGTGGTAGCATCCGCGTCGATGGGGATGTCGGCGACTGGCTGGGGGCTGAGATGAAGCAAGGGTCGATTTCCGTCTCTGGCAATGCTGGCAATCGTGTGGGCGGCAGTTATCGCGGCAGCCTGGTTGGCATGAGGAACGGTTCGATTTTTATCGCTGGCTCGGCCGGCTTGGAGTTAGGTCTCCGCATGCGTCGCGGCTTGATTGTGGTGGCTAGCCGAGTCCGAGAGTTTGTGGGATTGCACATGAAGGGCGGCACCATCGTGTTGCGGCAGGGCGCCGATGCTCGCGCAGGAGCCTGGATGAAGCGCGGCACGATTCTTTCTTTTGCTCCGCTTGAGATTTTGCCTTCCTTTCATTCCTCGGGCGATTTCAACTCGCCATTTTTAGGAGTTCTCCAGCGGCAGCTGTTAGCTGGCGTTCCCTGGGGTGCCATTGCCGATTCACCTGCCTCATTGGTCACCGCCAGTCAATCATCCTTGGCGTCAGCATGCTCGCCACAGGATCAGCCTGGAACTGGTACCCCTACCCCTACCCCTACTCCTACTGAGGCAATTTCACGCTCTGACTTGAATTCCGCAGACGGGATGGGTGACCAGCGAGAATGGCTTGTGAATTTGGGCTGGCCCACCCATTGGGAACGTCTTTCCTTCCGCCGTTACGTGGGCGATCGTACTTTGGCGGGCCAAGGCGAGATATTGGTCGTCGATCCAAGTAGCCTGCACAACTCTGCCGCCGATCGGGTTCCTGACCTTGATCCTGAGTTGGCCCCTGATTCACAAAGCTGCGGATTTCGATCTTGATCCAGAGCCTGATTCGGGTCGCAATCGCGCCGAACGAAGCGGAAACGGGTTTTTTGCCTGATCCTAATTGGACAGCGTCAGATTCGACTACTCTTCTGGCAGATCATGAATTAACTGTGATAACAGGATTTCTGGCGACGGAGAGGAAAAGCCCTTCGAAAACCGGGGCAAGCGCCCAAACGGTTAATCGAAAGTGGCGCTGTCCAACTAAGCTGCGGTCTTCCAGATTTGCCTATAGCTGCTGGACCTACTGCTGCAGGCTCCACTTCGGTTTGCAATATGGGTGAACTGCGAGGCCGTATTTTTCTTGTTTTTCGCAGCTGGTGCCTGAGCCGCTCAAAACCGTAGACAGGCACTTCACCGATAGATTTTCGCCGGTATAATTTGCCCTTGCTGGTCAAGCCAGATTAGCCAGCGCCCGTGGCGCAACTGGATAGCGCATCGGTCTTCGGAACCGAGGGTTATAGGTTCGAATCCTATCGGGCGTGCTAAGTAAATCCAAGGGTTTTTGGAATTACAGAGCACGATTAAAGTGCATTTGTCCGAGAAGTTGTCCGAGAACTTACTTCAGATAGCTTCCAATCGAATAGGTATTTGTCCGAGAAGTTGGCTTTAAGCCGCCAGTGGCAGCTGGATCTTCTTGGGCAGTGAACCCTCTCACCTCTGTTGTTTCCTTTCAGGTAACTTCATGAGGGTTCGCTTCATGCCTCACTTTCCTAAGCCCTTCTTCAAGAAGGCCCGTGGTTGTTGGTTCGTCCAGCTTGATGGAAAGCAAATCAAGCTTGGCACGAACAAAGAAGCTGCGTTTAAACGCTACCACGAGTTAATGGCCACGCCTCAGCAACAGCGGCCTGCCCCAACCCAAGACTTGGTGTGCATCATTGATGCCTTCCTAGGCTGGGTGGAAAAGAATCGAGCCGCAGATACCTACGAGTGGTATCGCTATCGACTCCAGCGTTTTGTGGATCGATACCCGCAAATGCAAGTTCGCTCTCTTCGTCCCTACCATGTAGACCAATGGGTCGATGAGTATGAACTCTCAAAGACGTCCAAGCGAAACTACTTTCGCTCAATTAAGACCTGTCTCAACTGGGCGTTAAAGCAAGGCTTCATCGAGTCTAGTCCACTGGATGGTTTAGAAACGCCTGGGGCAGACCGCAAAAACGTCTATCTGCCACCAGATGGGTTTGCGGAGTTACTTACGCATGTCCATGACGATGACTTTAGAGACTTGTTGGTCGCCACGTATCACACTGGTTGTAGGCCGCAGGAGTCGCTGATCCTAACTGCTGAGCATGTGGATCTTGTGAATGCTCGCTGGGTACTGCCCCAAGAGCAAGCCAAGGGAAAGAAGGCTCCAAGAATCATCTACCTTGATGATGTCGCTTTGGCGATTACTCAGCGGCTAGTTGCCAAGTATCCTACAGGCAACATCTTTCGAAACTCGCGTGGGCTTGCCTGGACAACGGAGTCTACCAACTGCGCTGTTGATCGAGTTCAGATTCGAATGGGCAAAGAGCTGCTGAAGGCAAAAGGAGTTAGCCCTACTGAGCAAGAGATTGCTACTTGTATCGCAACGCTTAAGCCAACTGCCAAGAGCAAGGGGGTCGAGAGGCAGAAGACTAAAGCCCAGCTTCGCGAAGAGGCCAAACGCAAACTCACCCAGCGTTTAGCCAAGAAACATGCTCCACGCTATTCGCTCTATTCCCTGAGACACTCCTGGGCAACCAACGCCCTGAAACGCGGAGTAGATCCCCTCACCGTGGCCCTACTCATGGGACACAAAGACCCGTCCATGCTTGCCAGGGTGTATCAGCATTTGGCCCATAGTCCGGACCACATGCGGGAGCAGGCCCGTAGGGCGGCTGGTTGAGGCCCAGGCGCGATGGCGCTTAATTAGCCAATGAAATTGGATGTTTAGAAAGTGCAGGTCATGTTTTATTGCAAAAAAACTTGACCACCAAGGCCTTGTGGGCGATACTTGATGTATGAACGCAACCGAAACCATTCGCCAAAAAATCCAGGCCAAGCCGGACTCTCTCTGGCAGCTAGAGGACTTTGCACCACTGCCAATCGATGCAGCTGCCAAAGCCCTCTCCCGTTTGGCCAAGGATGGCACACTGGAGCGAATTGCAAAAGGAATCTACTACCGTCCTGGAACATCAGCCTTTGGAAAGACGAGGCTAAACCCGCAGCGGCTTAGAGAACTTGCCACAAAGCAACATCGTTTGTTCCCTGCTGGCTTGGCGGCTGCCAACTTACTTGGGTTCTCTACTCAGAGTCCTAGTAGACCGCATTACTCTACAGCTTCTACCAGCGTTCACCGACGGCTTCTTGGAGACAATGCGATCATTCATACACGACGACCAGAAGCTTGGAATCAGCTCACAAACGAAGAGGCTGCCATTTTGGAAACACTACGCGATGCTGGTAGACTCTCTGAACTCAGTGCGGATGAGTCCACCCAGCGACTACTTGATCTACTTGGCACAAAGCGACGCTTCGAGAACTTACTCAAAGCTGCCGCTTCGGAACCACCTAGGGTTCAAGCCATACTTGGTGCAGCTGGTCAGGAGCTAGGAAAGAGCTCAAAGCAACTGGCTACCATCAAAACTCGACTTAATCCCCTATCGCGATTTGAGTTTGGTAAGTTTGGTGCGCTTACTTCCGCGGGTCAATGGCAAGCGAAGGCCTAATGAACACTTGCTATATGATCTGTGTTGGCCAATCCAACCAAATGTCGATACTAAGCGTACAAATGGAGGATGCATGCTAAATCGCCAAAAGACACTACTGTATCTGCTTCAGGTTGCTGACCGACCTGTACTGAAGACCGAATTGACGAAATGGAGCTTCTTACTTCGCAACGAAACAGAGTCGGGCGGAGGGTCTGCGTTCTACGATTTTGTCCCCTATCGATTCGGGCCATTCTCTTTTTGCCTCTACCAGGAAGCAGCAAAACTCGAAGCTAGCGGACTCCTTACAACTGTCGACTCCGGGAAGATGCAAAAATGGGAACTGACTGATGATGCTGAATTCAAAACACCGGATGATAAGACCGCGCGTGACGCGCAGTCGATTGTTCGGAAGTTCGGAACGCGACGTCTTAATGCCCTGATTGATTACGTATATGACAGCTATCCCAAATACACCTACAACAGCGAGTTGAAGAAGCTTGCAGAAAAGCCCAAGGCAAGCCCGGGTGTTTACACCGCGGGGTATGAAGGGATTTCGGCTGACGCATTCCTGAACATGCTCATCCAGAATGGAATCCAGCGACTAATTGACGTACGCAACAACCCTATTGCGAGACGTTACGGATTCCATAAGAGCACTCTGAACCGGCTGACCGGAAACCTCGGCATCGAATATAGACATTTCCCTGAACTGGGTATCGTATCTGAAAAACGTCAAGACTTGGACAGTCTCGAAAGCCGCCAAGAACTCTTCAAGGAATATGAGCGACAGACTCTTGCCAAACAAGAAGAGGCCGTTGCTGCTGTTGGAGAATTGGTCACAGAGAAGCCAAGCGTCCTTGTCTGCATGGAAGCAGAGCCGTGTTGTTGTCATCGTAGCCACTTGGCCAATAAGCTGGCTCCGCTTACCGGTCTTCCCATAGTTCACCTTCGACCACAGTAGGCATGGAACGCACAAAAGTCCTAATTACTGTTATGACCTATCCGCATCCTTCGAAGGGGTACCAGGAATTGGTCTGTACTGCAGGCGTGACCGAGACAGGCGAATGGGTGCGTCTCTACCCGGTTGATCACCGCTATCGACCACCAGAGCAGCAGTTTCGTAAATACCAGTGGATTGAGGTTGACCTAGAGCCGCACGGTCACGGCAATGACAATCGAAAAGAGAGTAGGCGTCCGAAGCTCGATTCTATAAAGATTCTTGGCGAGCGGTTATCGACGAAAAATGACTGGGCAGCGCGACGAGACATCATTGACAAGTTACCGCACTTCACCGTCAATCAACTCAAAGAGCGATTTAATTCAGAGAAGGAGTCACTAGGGATTGTCCGCCCAACCCGGGTGATTGATCTGGAAGTTCGTGAGGCAAAGAGTCCAGACTGGAAACCAGAGTGGCAGGCTTTGTTTAGTCAACTGACTTTGTTTGGCCCCCAACAAAAACCGCTACGTAAGCTACCCTACTCTTTTCACTACGTGTTTGAATGCGAAGACAGCGAAAAATCTCATACTGCGATGTGCGAGGATTGGGAGCTAGGCGTGCTGTTTCTCAATGAAGCGGCGCGACTTGGTTCCGATGAGAAGGCAGCTGAAAGTGTGAAGGCAAAGTTTCTTGGCGAACTCTGTGACGCAAGCCGCGATACTCGCTTCTATATGGGTACAAAGTTTCCGTACAATACGTGGTTAGTGTTAGGTGTTTTCTGGCCACCAAAGATCCAGCAGCAGTCTCTCTTTTAATCGCCTTTGGTCTGCTTCATCTTGCCGCTAATTGCAGTCCTAATCGGACGCAGTCTACATTCTCAAAACAGTCGCCGCTCGACTTGATTACCAAACACGGTCCATTCGCTTGCTGGGATTTCTTCCCTGCCAAACAACTCAAGGTATGGCCCTGGACTAACTTGCTCAATTAAGTTGCGAATCAGCCCTGGCTTCTTGCTGTGTTCACGCCTTGGTAGCTCCCTCCAGCTTCGCTGCGACTTGTCCCGAAACTGCAGTCGTCCCTTCGTGCCAAGCAGCATGAATTCATGGGACACCCGCCAGTAGTTGCCCATTCCCAGCTTTGGCTTCACCCACAGAAAACACGACTTGTACTCAAAGCCCCAGGCCTCCATGACCGTGAATGCTTCGCGCAGAAACCCGTTTGTTGTCCACAGATGCAAGTGTGACTCCGGCTCACACAACTTGGCAACTGGTAGCTCGCAAAGTTGTTCGACGCTAAGCGTCTTGTAGTGATTCTCCGCTGCACCGCGGGCTGCAGTGTTGGAATACTGCCATGGAGGGTCAGCATAGATGGTCCTAAATCGCAACTGAGTCCTACTAAGCTCATCTAAGCACGTAGCTATGCTTGGCTGAGGGTTAATTGTTTCCTGGTTGGCGTCATGCCGTTCTTCTGCTGGTGGTGGCTCTGACGTTTCAGACCTATTCACCATCCTTACCTCCTCAAAGAAAAAACGCTTCGTCTGTAAAAACAGAGAAGGTAGTACGGAGGCGAAGAATCTCGATAAAAGTCACATCTAGCGCGGCACTATGCCGACTTACATGAAGTCTATCCGACCTAATGAAAACTTAGAAATGCATTCACAGATTGGACTAACACCTTTGAAGACATCGATGTCGTCGATGTGTCTGGTGTAACGCATTGATTAACTGCGCAGCCAAACGATTCTGGAAATTCTTCCGTTGTTCCAGAATAACAAGTCCACCAGCGAAGTATAATTTAGTTGTCCCGTAACCATTCGGTGACGCTGATCTCTGGCAAGCTAATCCCAAATCATCATGCCTCGGTCCGGGCTTCGTAACGGACCACGTTTGTATCTGCAAATGCAACTGCTGAGTTGAAGTCTGATTGTTTTGCTTGGAGCCAGAGGGTTCCAAGGAGAATGACTGGATAGAAACTCGGCACCCCCGTTCTCCAACACGTTGCGCAACAATGTGTTGAGGGGTGCCGACACAATTTTGGATCATTGCTATGAGCCAGATTAACAGCAAACGCAAAGCAAGTGCAACCGTGTACCATTTCAATGACAACTTCATAGGTTTGATACCTAGGGGCTTTAAGCCCCGGTGGCCGTTCGATTACGAACCGGTTGCTGAAGTTGTTGTCTCAAATCTAGAGCAAGTCTTTGGACTTACTCAGGGAAACTACCTCTCCAAGGCAGAGATTGCCAAAGTGGAGTGGTTAGATCCCTTGCGACCACATCGCTCAACCATGATTGGTGATGTGGTGGTCATAGATACGGGAGAAGTGGTCGAAACCTGGCGATGTTGCAGCTACGACTGGGAACTCTTGGACCCAAAGTATGCTGACTAACAGACCCTGCCCTGTTCACACTAAGTGTGGACAGGGTTTTTTTATGCGCACACCCGAAAAAAGAAAGCCCCGCCTGATGGCAGTCAGACGGGGCGCTAGGTAACCCTCTCGGTCACCTCTGATGTGCTAGTTCAGCTTGATATGCTGCAGTCGGACCTTCGACGTTGGCGAGCTTTTCGGTGTTACCTGATTGCGACAAGCTGTCAGGTAGGCGGTAATGTCATTGGCGGCGAAGCGAATCGCTCCCTTGCCGTTTCCCACCCGATGCACCGGAAGCTTGCCAGAATCCGCCAACTGATACACCAAGCTCGCTGAAATGTTGAGCCAGCTTGCAACCTCCTTTACGGTGAGTAGTGGTTGGATGTCGACGCTTTGCTTTTCTTCCATGCTCACTCCTTACAGCTACTCAGCCTCGTCCGTCTCAGCACTAGAGTTGCCGTGCAAGTAAATCCAGGTATGGGCCAGATCAACAATCTTGGCTAACAGGGGAAGGTCATCGCGTCCAAACTGAGTTGACTCCTTCCAGGTGTCACCATTGAGGTAGAGCCTGGCAACGGTCACGTTATGGCGATTGCCACTACGAGTTTGGTTCCTCCAAATGCAGGCCTTGATAAGTCCAAATCGAATTTCGTGTGCCAACTGCTTACTCACTACTGCCCCCTTGCTCAGCTACCGAGCTCTCAGTTTCAGGTGAGTAAATCGTCCAGCCACTTGCTTTCTTGTTGCCAAACACTTGCAAGAAAGGTCCAGGGCTGACACGTTCGACAATCTTTCGAATGCGCTCCGATGGACTTCCATCACTTTCACGCGGGGCACGCATCCAGCTGTTAAGCCTGCGTTCCATCAGTGGCAACTCGCCGCGAACACCCAGCAGCAAAAACTCATGGGCCTCCATCCAGTACTCGCCTGGGTTGCCCTCTGGGTCGAGGCAAATCAAACAGCCGCGAAACTCGAATCCCCAGTTCTGCATCGCCTCCTTAGCCGCGAACAGGTTTTCGTTCTTAGCCCACATGTGCAGATGAGCGTTATCCTCCACCGCCAGCTCAACTGGAATCTGGCCAAGTGCTTCCAATGCACCCACGTTACCCAGAACTGCCCAAGGAGCATCCACATACACGCAAGCAAACTTCGGCTGACTTGCGACTTCCGCTGCCGATTGAATCACCAGGCAGTTGTCCGCCTCGGCATCGCTGTAGTCTTGCTGCTTCTTAGCGCTCTCCTTGGCCTTAATCTCTTTGGCAATTCGCACCAGTCCAGCCGTGGTGACTTCCCCACCCTCGCCACGGGTCGAGTCGACATATTGCTCAAAGGTCTTCTCGGGCACGACAGCTGTAAGTTGCCAACGGGCTGACTGATCCTTACTGACGCCAATGTCGTTCAAGGTCAGACGACTCGAACTTGTAGCCTCACTGCGGTCACCACCATGTAGATTGAGCTTGGCAAGTAACTTTCCTGCTCGCCGCTCAGCCCTCAGCTTCACCTCGGCTGCATAGTTCTGGATTTCCAGTCCCATACCAGCCGCCTGGGCATACTTGCGTGCGGCCTCTGCCTTATCGCGAATGTCCTTCAGTTCATTCAGCGATCGCGCTTCAGCGATTGCCCTATGGGCTTGCTCAAGCAGCATCAACGAAGATGAAGGGCTATCCTGGACTTCAGCATCTTCAACGATCAACTCGCCTTGAACCGGTGTCGGCTCAAGCACGGTTTCAGTAGCAGACTCTGCAGGTTCATCCTGCTCGCTACCACCTCGGGTAAACCAACTAGCCATTGATTACTCCTCAATAGAATTTGGGGAACGTAACATCAAAGGCTAAGAAAATAGCTGCCAGCCAAAGAACAGCCTAAAAACTGACAACCCAAACGGCACTCGTTTTGATTGCCTGAAGAGCTACCGCACTGTGTTTCCTGGGCTCAAATCTTCTTTTGCAAGGTGACACCTTCGGGTCCCACTCTTTGAATTCTCTGTTTTTGTTCCCGTGTAGGCCTTCAGCAGGAGTGAAAGGCCTACTCGGTACCAAAAACATGCCGCGGGCGGCCAAGTAACCAACACATGCTCAGGAGGAGACTATGCAGAAGAAGAACCAACAGCGAGTAAGATTTCAGCCAGGCAAAGTGTTTGTCACTCGCGGAATTCGCGACCTACTTACACAAATTGAAGTGCTTTGTTTTCTGGCCAAGCACGTGCGTGGTGACTGGGGGATTTGCTGCCCAGAAGACGCACAAAGAAATGAAGAAGCCTTGATCGATGGCACGCGGATTTTTTCAGCATACCGTGCGAATTGTGGCTCCAAGATTTGGATCATTACAGAAGCAGACCGCAGTTCCACCATGGTGTTGCTTCCTGAAGAATACTGAGTCCTAAATCGCAGTGGCCGGAAGCATTGAACACTTCCGGTCACCGACGAGATTCACTTTCTTGGTGCTCACCAGCGTCTTTAGAATTGTCGCATTTTCAGTAGCCATACTACAGCTATCCGGGATTTTCTAAAGAAGACCAGGGTCTGTTCACGCTTAACGACGCCTCCCTAAACTACCAAGCAGTGGCCGCCGCACTTGCCCTGGTAATTTCTGACTATATTGGAGCACGTAGCTTCGCGCGCCGCTGGACGCGGCTTTGCGGCCTGGACGGCCTTGGCGCAACCGGCCTTGGGCCGGTGTGCTCTTAAGCAAGCTGTACGCTTGCTTGGGGTTTGCTAGGTCGCAAACCCCGAGTTTGACCTGGCTAGGGCCAGGTGCAAACTCTATCGGCCTGCGCTGTACGCTCCGGCCTCTTTCCGCGGGCTGAACGCCCGCGGGGGGCGTCGCTTGCCGCGACGCCTCACTCCTTGAATTCCGCTCCCCGACTCCCGTACTCACCTGCCATGCTAAGTGCCAATTGCAGTTATGATTACCCAGCATTTTCTTGGGCAAGCCTTGGTTCTGGTCTCCAAGGTGTTACCTAATCGTATTTGTTCACACCTTCCTCGCCATGTCGCTTCGACTTACACCACGTGATGACGAAATTCTGAGGGCACTTGCTCAGCATGTGAGGCTCTTTTCATTGGCTCAAATTGCT
>JANSWS010000043.1 GCA_024743355.1 bacterium | reverse complement strand
GTTCGGCAACCGGGACGTACTGCGCATCCCGATTCGCCGACGCGCGATCTGCTTAGCGTGTCGTCGAATCGGAAGCTTGCTGACGATAGGCTGTGAAGGCGGCGCCGGTCAACTCGGCGATCCGTCGTTCAAGGCGTTCCCGTGCACTCAGCATGGATTGCTGATGCTGCTGAAGAATGGCGTCGGCGCCGCTCGTCATGCGATGGACGGAATTCTGCAGAGTAAACAGTTCCTGTTCGAACGCATTGCGAACTTCAGCGTCGGCATGCGAATTCACGTTGACAATGTGCTCTCTGACCTGAGCTTGGATCGCTCGGTCCAGCCAAGCCGGAATTCCCTGGGGCAAGCTGAACTCGGGAGCCTGCCAGGTTCCCTGAATTTTAACTGGGAAAACAGGGAGTTCGCCCCCGGAATGAGCCAGGGCTTTTTCAAATATCCGTACCGATTCTTCGATCTGCTCGGTAATTGCCGTGGTGGTCAATTCCATCTCACCCGAGATGAGAGATTCCGTCGTTTGCAAGCTGATTCGAAGCAAGTAGTCTCGCCTGTCCGCATTCGCTGCGATGGCCGACGGCTGCGACTCGGCGTCCTTTTCGGACAATATCGATTCGGTCATCATGCGATCGCTAGGCGAGGCTTCATAGTCGTCGGCAACAGGGACTGGCGAGTCTGCGGATTCGGCATCCGCGGAGAAAACTCTTAGCTCGACAGAGGAAGTTCCCGGGCGTTCCGGCCTGCGAACGGCGGCCGTACTCCAAAAACCTTCCGCATCAAATTCAAAATCCCATGCTCCTGCTGGAGCCTTCGCATTTCGGTCAGCCACACCCTGTGCAGCCAGCTTGAAGGGCATCTCCGTCTGACCCTCTCGAAAAGTGCCAGAGACATTCAGATTTGAGAATGTCAACACGCTCGGGTCGGAACTTCCCAGGGGCAGATCCACGTCATACTTAGGGCGATCCCAGGATGGCAAACGGGATGCAACCAGGTAGGCGATGCGGCCGCATGCCTGCCACGCGTCCCACTGGCTGTGCGCCAATTGCAAGACGATGGTCTGTGCGATGCGTTCCTCGCATTCTTGAAGCCCTTCGCCCAGAATCAACTCGCGTGTTCGTTCATGCCCCTGCAAACTCAGTTGTGCCATCAAGTCTTCGCCTCGGGCCTCGAGTCGTTTGGGTACAGCTTGAAGTTGGTTGGACAGCTGCTGATGGCGTTCAAGCAACTGGTCCATCCGATCCAGCTGTCCGCGAAGCAAATCTTCTTCTCGCAAGGGGTTGTTGCCCACCGAGAGAGACGTTGAAATTTGTGCCACCTCACGTTGGATGGCATGCGATTCCGCCAACCACTTGTCGATTTGGAGCTGAGTCGACTCGGCGAAACCATCGGCGTCCAGCAATTTGGAGAAGCGGCCGAGCAGACCATCCCAATCCACGCGGGAAAGATAGCTGGAAACCTGGTTTTGCCAGGGGGCCGAATCGTCACTCGGTCTGGCCTCGGACTCATGCAGAAACAAACTCGCTTGGCGAATCTCGCCTCGAGGAATGACCAGCCTTCGGTCCAGAAGAGGTTCGCTCTCGACCGCCAGCCAAGCGTTGTCAGCCAGAACGCCGAATGAGCAACCGTTGTCAAACTTGGTCCAGTTGACGCGTTTGAGTTCAATGACAGAGTCGCCCCGGTGATAATGCAGCTGTCCGACTCGCAGATCTTTGTCAAGCTGTCTGACGAGCGCATAGTCTACCCACGAGCGAGGTGGCCGAAAGAAAATCGCCAGCAACCCCACCAGCAGACCACAGAAACCCCATTTGAGTCGACGTTTGCTGATCAGCATCCTGGCTAGACCTTTTCTTGAATCTCTTTCAAGTGGTGGAGCAGATAACGCAAAGCCTCTTCATGTCGCGCAGCCTCCGGTCGGCTGTTTCGGACCGAAGCCTGTGCCGTGCTGACTGGCGAGGCGTGCGGTTGGTGGTTGTGAGCGATCGCGGCTCCCGAAAACGAGCCTTCTTTCTCTGGCCATTTTAATGTCTGCGTCTGATTTGGCATGCGATCGACCTTCCCCGAAAGTGTTGATTCATCTTCCTGGGAGTCATCGCGAGATATCGGGGCTGCTTCCGCAACCGAAGTGGGGTCACCCGATTCGCCGGTCACGTCGCCTGCCGACTCGATGGAAGAAAGAATGTCTCCCACCAAATTGGCTAGCTCTGAAGCACGATTGGCTACTTCTTGGGTGCTGAGAGGGCCGGTTGAATCGCTTCTCAAGTGAGCCTCCAAGGCATTGATGGGATCGCTGGCGGACGTCGTCATCAAAGAACTGCCGGTCAGGGCGATTTTTGAAGTCGTTTCCAGCTCAGTTGGATTCTTGGCAGAAGTATCAGCTGTGCTGACTTCGGTGGCGGGCTTGTCGGTGGGCTTGTCGGTGGGCTTGACCACTTCGGCCTCGAACTCCTCGCGGAACGAGTCGTCCAAAAACGCGATTGCCGGTACGAGTTCTTGCTGATGGTCGACATCACCACGCACGGATGTTCCCGAGACAAATTCAGACTGTGCGCGAGCCCAGCGGGCAAAGCTGCGAACTACCAGGAAAGATGGCAACAGCTGTGCCAGAGCAATCAGCATGGAACCATGCGCGACCGAGTTATTCAGACGCAGCCAAGCGGCCAGAGGGTAAGCCTGCAGGCCACCAACCCATTGCTGCACCGGCGTAATCTTCATAGACCAGATTCCCAACAGGCCAGCCACGGGTGCTAACAGCCCGCTAACAGAAGCTACTCCGATTGTGGTTAACATTGCGATGGGCAAATGAACCGGCAAAAAGTAGATGGCCAGCAACAGCAGCGGACCAAGCAGGCTCTTGGTTAGCAGCAATCCGCACGCGATTCCCAGGGCCACGGCCGCACCCACGTGGCCAGGCCGGCGGCGTGCAGAAGTTGCACTCAATGGTCGATAAACGGCTGCTCCAACCGATTCGAACATCTCTGGGTACCCTGTTGAGCGTGAGCGAAAAAGCATTTCACGGCGGTCCAATGCGAAGACCACGGCCTATCAGCAAATCATCGATCCTGGCGGTCGTAACGTTTAGGAAAAGATTCTTGTCTGGGTAAGCTTTCGGGAAGTTGCCCGGCAGCTGTCAAAAAGGGTAGACGTCAATTCGCCCTGTCTTTCCTCGTTTGCCTACTTTTTCGAATGGCGTTGCTTACTCCAGCTTTCCTTCTTTTGTTGATTCTCGACGGGCTTCATGTCGGCAGGGACCAAAGGTGTCCCGAAACTCCGGTAGAATAGGCAGCATTGACGCATGGATTTCGCTCACGACGAGCAGCACGGCGTCTCAGGAGTGAGCAAGATGCCAAACAAGGCAAATTTGGAATCGAATCGAGCGAATCGTTCTCAACGCGGCGGTGCAGCCGCGGGCTCGGACAAGAATGCTGGCTCGGACAAGAATGCTGGCTCGGACAAGAATGCTGGGCCGAAGCGGCGGTTTTTGGGATGGCAGGCACCCATTCTGACCTTGGCCTTGGAGCCATTGAAAGCTGGCTTCCTGCGTCAAGACTGCTGGGATATGCGGGGCTTGATCGTGGTCCTGCCGAGTAGTCAGGCCTGTCGAAGGCTGTCGGAACTGTTGGCGTCCGAGGCGGAAGCTGGCCAGTTGCAGCTTTATCCTCCAAAGATGATCACTTTGGGGAGGCTCCCTGAGCAGCTCTATTTGCCTCGGCAGGCCTTCGCTTCCGCCGCAGTTCAGCAATTGGCGTGGATGCGAGCGTTGCGAGCAACGTCCGCCGATGAACTGAAACACATTGTGCCAACTCCACCTGCCAGCACGCAGACACAACCGTGGCTGGAGATGGGGAGTGGCTTGGCTTCCATCCATGAAGAACTCGCCAGTGACCGACTGGACTTCCGCGCGGTGTGGAAGCATCTTGCCGCCGATCATCCCGAACGTCCGCGTTGGCAGGTGCTGGCAGATATCCAGCGCAGGTATCTTGAGCAACTAAGTGAGCTACAGTTCAGCGACATGCAGACAGCTCGTCTGCAGGCATTGGCGAATCATGAGCCTGCCACACGCCAGCGGGTTGTGTTGATCGGCTGCGTGGATCTGAACGGAGTTCAGCGTGGGTTTGTGCAGGCAGTGGCTTCCCAGATGGAAGTTTGGATTGCCGCACCAGAAAAAATGGCGGACAGCTTCGATGGTTTGGGCTGCGTCCGTAGCGATGTGTGGACCAAAACTGAGTTGAATATTCCCGCGGAGCGCGTCTTCGTGGGGACAGGAGCGAGTAGTCAGGCGGATTTAGCCGCCGCCTGTCTGGCAGATCTTGGCGATCAGTTCCATATTCGGGATGTAAGCTTGGCGGTTCCAGATCCGAGCTTGATTCCGGAACTGAAACGCAGATTGGATTTGGCCGGGGTACAAGCTCGATACGGTGCGGGCGAACGCTTGGTGCAATCGGAGCCGATTGTTTTACTGGCACGTATCGGAAAGTACCTGCAGAATCGCAGCTACCAAGCCTTTGCCGCGCTCATACGTCATCCAGCTGTGGAAAGGTTGTTGCAGCATTCCAAGCTGGGTATCGGAGACGATTGGCTGGCTCAGCTCGACAAGTATTGTCAGGAGGCGCTGCCCAAACGCATCGATGGTTTTGTGAACCATCAGGCAGCCGGGGCCAAGGTTTATCGCCAGGTCACCAAGGCCATTCAACATTGGCTGTCCGATCTTACGGCAAAGCCAGCCAAGCTGGGAACCTTTGCTCATCCCTTGCTCCGCGTATTGGCGACCGCTTATGACCAACAAAGCTGCGATCTGACCGAGCCTTCAGATGCGTGCCTCTACCAAGCGGCCGAGCAAACCTGTCAAGCATTGGTTGACTTGCGGGAGATACCGGAGGACGTTCAGCCAATCTTGAGTGCTCCGGAAATGATTGACTGGCTTATACACCATCTGGCTGGGCGACGCGTGGCGGAGCCTCCACAGCTCGAGAGTCTGGAAATGCTGGGGTGGCTGGACCTGTTGATGGATGACGCATCTGCCGTGGTAGTCACGGGGGTGCACGATGCGGTATTGCCGGGCAGCGTCAATTCGCATCCCTTTCTGCCCAACGCTCTGCGTCAACAATTGGGCATGGTAGACAATGATCGCCGCTTGGCTCGCGACTTGTACGCTATGCGCGTGCTGCTAGAGAGTCGCAAAGATGTGCGATTGATCGCGGGTAAGACGGACGCCTCCGGTGATCCACTACTACCAAGCCGCTTGTTGACCGCGGGCGCATTGCAGGATCTGCCCGCTCGCGTGCTGCACTTGGTATGTGATGACCAGATTGATGTGCTCCCTCCCGTAACGAACCGTTGGCAAGCCAGCGATGGGGATTCGTTTGCGGCAAAGAATATCGACCAGAGCAGTGACGGGACAACAGCAAGCAATGCATTCGGGCCGCAGCCGCCGGTGCTGAAAGTGCGTCCGCAACAGATTACGGTCACCGCCTTTCGCGATTACTTGCAGTGTCCCTACCGCTTCTATTTGAGGCATATTCTCAAATTGCGCTCCGTGGAAGACGGTGCGAACGAATTGGATGCCTCTCAATTCGGAAACCTGGTGCACGATACTCTGGCGGAGTTGCAAGGTCCGATAGCCGAAAGCGATGATCCCCAGGCGGTCGCGGAATTTCTTAACGACCATCTGCGGACGATTGCCAGTCAACGCTATGGTCGCTATCCGTCGGCGGCGATCATGATTCAGATAGAACAAGCGGAACAGCGTCTGGCGGAATTCGCCGTCCATCAGGCGAAGCACGCGGCTGAGGGTTGGCGGATTGAGTATGTAGAACGAGGAGTCGGTCGCGAGGATGGCGTGCTGCTGGGCAGTGGTCCCGAACCGCTGTGTCTAGTTGGGAGGATTGACCGCATCGATTTTCATCCAGAACGCGGTGAATGGGCGATCTGGGATTACAAGACCAGCGAAAGTGCGAAGAATCCAGTTCATGCCCACTGGAGTAAGAAGGATGGCTGGATCGATCTTCAGTTGCCTCTTTACATTCGAATCGCGGAAAAGCTCGGTGTGCGAGGCGTACCAAGTTTGGGATACATCACGGTTCCCAAGCAATCCGCGGACATTGGCTTCCAGCGGGCGGATTTCACTGCCCAGCAGATCGAAGACGCGATGCGGACCGCAGATGAAATTGTCGATCGGGTGCTGGCAGGCGATTTCTGGCCGCCCCGTGACGAGTCGGTTGTTTTTGATGATTTTGCCCGGATTTGCCAGACGCGGTCACAGTCGATCAGTTCTCCTCCGCCGACTGTCAAAACCCAACGGGCCACGGAAGCACGCAAGATCGAGCTGGATGAGGCAACTCGGAATCGATCTAACCAGTTGTTGGCCAACGCGAACAGTGTCACCCCTGAGCTGCCACCCGTGTTAATACGAGCTTCCGCGGGTACGGGTAAAACATTTCAACTTACCAATCGCCTGCTGCAGATCATTCTCTCCGGACAAAGTATTGATCATGTGCTGGCAACGACCTTTACCCGAAAGGCAGCTGGAGAGATTTTGCGGCGGGTCTTGGAGAGACTGGCCACAGCGTGTTTGAGCGACGCCGGGCGACGCGATCTGGAGCCACACCTGCCGTCGGTCGACCTGTCGGAAGCCAATTGCCTGGCCGCCTTGCGGCGACTGACCGCTTCCATCCATCGCTTTCGAGTTTGTACCTTGGACAGCTTTTTTGCCCAAGTTGCGCGAGCTTTCAGCTTCGAAATGTCGCTGCCGCAGTCGTGGTCGCCGCTGGAACCTTCGCAAGAGTCTGCATTTCAGTTAAACGCCATAGGGCAAGTGCTGGAACAACAGGACCGTAAGACACTTTTAGGCCTGGTGCGGATGCTTTCCAAGGGAGAGACGAGTCGCCGCATCGCGGACGAGATTAGCCGAACGGTACAAGCCGGTTATCCCGTCTATCGATGGACCCGGGAGGCGGACTGGAAGCAACTCGATGTCCCGGCCGCACCATCCGAGCAGGCTCTCGAATCGGCCCTGCAGACGTTGGAAGCTACCAAGTTCGGACACAAGGCATTGGACCCACAGCTAGAGAAGCTTCATCTGGCAGCCCGCAGCGGAAACTGGGAGGCGGTCATCGAGCATGGGATTTTCGCCAGGCTGGAAGATGACGTTCCCAGCTATTACCGCAAAGAGCTTCCTAAGGATCTGGTGCTCTCGCTACAACTACTGCGAGAAAGAGCAGCGGCCGAATTGTTGACCATTCGCAGCAAGCAGACCCTGGCCAGCTACCGAGTATTGCAGGCCTACGACCAGGCGTATTCGCAGCAGATCAAACAAACGCGATTGTTGGCTTTCGCCGATGTCACCCACTACCTTTCGCGGTGGTTGAATGAGGGGCAAGGCGAGGCGAGAAAGGCAAGCGGCGAAACGGGCCGCGGCCAGGAGTTGGTGTCGCAACGACAGCTCGAATTTCGCCTGGATTGTGGAGTCCGCCATCTACTGCTGGATGAATTCCAGGATACGGCTCCTCAACAGTGGAATATTTTAGAACCATTGGCGCGGCCGTTGAGCGAATTGAATGACGGTCGTCATTCGGTGTTTGTGGTGGGCGATACCAAGCAGGCGATTTATGCCTGGAGGGGTGGCGTTTCGGAAGTCTTCGACGCGGTGGCGGAAGCTTTGCCGTCGGTAAAGCAGGAGGAACTGAAGAAGAGCTTTCGCTCAACGCGGGAAGTTCTGCAGGCAGTCAACGATACCTTCATGAATCTGAGCCAACATGACAACTTTGGGGACAGTGGTTCCGTGGCTGGCGTTTGGGCGGAGTCTTTCCCCGAGCATAGTTCCATGTTGGCCGATAACCCCCAGGAGTCCGTGGGCTATGTGCGCTTGCAGAATGGGCCCAAACTAGATTCTGCTTGGAGTTCCCAGCAGCGACGCCAGGCTTTTCTCGACTTTTCCGCCCGACAGATTGCTGAGCTCACCAGCCGTGCCAGCGCTTCAGTGGGCGTGCTCTTGCGAACCAATACCCAAGTGGCTGAAATGATTGCCTTGCTGCAAGAACAAGGAGTTTCGGCCAGCCAGGATGGTGGCAATCCATTGACCGACTCGATCGCGGTCGAGCTACTCTTGTCGGCCTTGCATTTGGCGGATCATCCGGATGACTCGATATGCGCCTATCACCTTGCGAACTCACCTGTTGCCAAAGTCCTGGATGACGAGACGTTTTCGCCTCAGCGATTTGCCAGTTGGCTGCGTGGTCAAGTGATGCGACAGGGCTTGGGGAGAACGCTGGAAGGCTTGGCCGATTGCATTGCTGTCCATGTTAGCTGGTGGGAACGGCATCGCATGGAGCAGTTGATTCGCATGGCGCACCAATTTGACGCTACTGGCGGCGGCCGGCTAAGCGAATTTGAAAGGCAAGTCGAAATTCAACGCGTCGCACTGCCGAGCGAAGCTCAGGTTCAGGTGATGACGATCCACAAGAGTAAGGGACTCGAATTTGATGCCGTGTTTCTACCCGACTTGCAAATCGATCTCGTGGATGGTAACTCGCTGCTCGTTCTCAGGGGAGAAGATCCCTGTCAACCGCCCTCGGGTGTGCTGAGGTATATGAATGCCAGTTTGCAAAGCTGCCTGCCGGATTCCTGGCAAGCAGCCTTTAGGCAACACAGGCAGCGGCAGGTATCGGAGTCATTGTGTTTGCTGTACGTGGCCATGACGAGAGCTCGGAATGCCCTGTATATGACTGCGCGTCCAACCAGCCGCACGGCGAGTCAAGAGTTGGGATCCATTTTGCAATCGACGTTGGGTGATGCGGAATTGATCGGCAAGCCAGAGTCGGTGCTCTATGAACGTGGCAACGAGGATTGGTATCGCGCATTTCCAATGTCGGGCGATAGGGGACAGGAAACGCAGAAGCCAGTTCCATTGAGCATTACGTTGGATCGCAATCCAGATCGAGCAGGTAAAAAAGGATTGCGGGTCGCAGCCCCCTCGTCCGTACACAAGTCGCGAGAACTTCTCCGCATAGGCTCCGCATTTTCGGTGAGTCACTCCTCCGGAGCAATTTACGGCAAGTTAATGCATGCGTTTCTGCAACAGGTAACCTGGTTGGAAGACTTTGAATTCGATCGCGGTGCGTTACAGCAGGTGGCCGCGGCCACAATCGAGCCGGAAGCTTTGAGCAAGATTTCGATTGCTCGTGCCATCGATGACTTTGAGAAAATTTTAGAGCTCGAGAGTGTTCGAGCAACTCTGTCCAAGGCCCGCTATCAGCAAGCCAGGTTTGGTCGCAAGCCAGAACGCGTGGAAATCGACAATGAGAGAGAGGTCAGCATGATCGTAGGCGATGAATTAATCACCGGCTCCATCGATCGACTGGCTGTTCTCTATAACGGGGATCGAGCCTACGCGGCTGAGATTTTCGATTACAAGACGGATGCCTATGATCCTACTATGACCTTACTGTGGCTGGATGACAGAATCGAATATCATCGTCCTCAGTTGGAAGCTTATGCCCGAGTGGTTTCGCGGATGTTTCATCTGGCGGAAACTCATGTCGAAACGAATTTGCTGATGCTCAGCACGGATGATTTGGTCAAGTTGACCGAAACCGTTCCTCCACCCCACTTCTCACTGCAAATGCCTTCACTGGCAAAGACCTGAATACCGATTTCATGACGAAAACGAGTTTCATACATGTGGCGGACGTCCATTTGGATAGTCCCTTGCACAAGATTCGAAGATTGGATCCGTCCGCAGCCAAGCGACTCCATCAGGCGACGCGACAAAGCTTTGCGGGAGTTGTGGATCTGGCATTGCGACGCCAAGTGGCCGCGGTGGTAATTGCTGGAGATCTGTTTGATGGCCCCGTACGAGACGCCGGAGCGGCCTTGTGGGTGGAATCTCAATTCAAGCGATTGGTGCAGGCAGGAATACAAGTGGTACTCATTCGTGGCAATCACGATTCTCTCAGCGGAGCCGGCAAAGTCGCTAGCTGGCCGCAGGGCGTGTGTGAATTCGGCAGTCAGTCGCCCAGTACACACATCGTCGAATCGGCTGGATTGGCCATCCACGGGCAGAGTTTCGGGTCCCACATGGAAACCGCTGACCTGGCGGCGCATTATCCTGCTCCTCGGCCAGGCTACTTCAACATTGGACTGTTGCATACCTCTCTCGCGGGCGGTGAAGGTCATGATACCTACGCGCCGACGTCCACGACGGTTCTCGAGAATGCGGGTTACGACTATTGGGCTCTAGGACACATTCACAACCGCAATGTGGAGTCTCTGGCCGAGCAGTGTTTTGTGGGATATTCAGGGAACACGCAAGGGCGAAGCATTCGCGAGACAGGTCCTAAGGGATGCTACTGGGTTGAGCTTGAAGACGGACGCCTGACGCAACAGGAGTTTGTGCCCACTCACAGCTTGCAGTGGGAGCATATCCAGCTGGATGTTTCTCAATTGGATTATCTTCGTGACATAGAAGACAGTATGGTGGGAGCCTTAACGCCGCTGCTGGACGATGCGGCAGTCTCAGCCATGGCCGTTCGGGTGTCCTTGGTTGGTCCAACAGGTTTGCACGCGGAACTAAGTCGCCCCGGCACGCTGGCTGCTCTGACGGATCGCCTCGCGGAAAAAATATCGGAAGTGGGTGATGTCTGGCTCGAGTCGGTCAGGCTACGCTCACTGCCGCTGCCTGCCGCTGCCAACGAAAACGCGTTGTTGCCTCTCAAATATCTAAGTCGTGTTGGCGAAGCGGCCCGGAAGGATGCGCTATTGCGACAAGAATTAGAGGCCAGTTTGGAAGAGCTGCTGAAAAAGGCCAGGAAGGAATTGCAGGAATACGATGGGGCCTCTGCCAGCCAGGATTCGGATCGTCGATTCGAGAGTTATCTGGCGGCGGCCGAGAATATGCTTGCCTCGCGTCTGTTAGGTAGGGAAGCTTCATGAGGCTGCAGCAGATCACCCTGGAGAACTTCGGAGTATTTGGTTGTCGACGCCTGGAATTCGGTGCAGCGCCGCTGGTGCTGGTCTATGGGGCGAATGAGGCCGGAAAGACGACGGCTCTCAACGGCATCAGGCAAGCGATTTTTGGCTTCAAAACGCGCACGCCCTATCTTACCGGCGGTGTCATGTCAGCCCAGGTATCGGCCGTCACACAGGCCGGACAATGTCTGGAGTTTCGCCGGCGCAAGGGGCGTCCCGATGTGGTCGAAGGCAAGCTTGACGAGCATACGATCGACGATCAGCAATTGCGACGGTTGTTGGGAGGATTGGATCTCGAAAGCTATGAACAGTTGCTCGGGTTTACCCAAGATGAACTGCGTCGAGGCCAAGAGACGCTTAAATCCGCACGCCTGTCGGAGGCTCTGGCCGGGGGCAGTCTTGGAGGCATTCATCGTTTGGAACGATTGCGGACGGAACTGGCTGATTCTCTGGCCGAGCTCTACAAGGCGCGCGGGACCAATTCGCAGATCAACGTGAAGTTGAGTGAGATCGCGGCCGCTCAGCAGGAACTCAAAGCCAGCGAAGTCTTGCCCGCGGCCGTTGAGCAATGGCGGAGAGAACTTCAGCAACAAGAACAGGATGACCAGCGATTGCGCTCGGAGCTGGAGGATCTTACCAGAAAACGTATTCTCTCAGAGCGTTTGCTAGAAGCCCTGCCGCTACACCGTTCGCGAACTCACCTGGTCGAACGCCTGGCAAAGATCGAGCTTCCGCAGGGGATTGACGTGGCGTCGCTGCAGGAATGCCGAAGGCTGTTTCAGGAACGCGTGGAGACCTGCGAAAAGATTGAACAAGAGGAAATGGCCCTCAAGTCCGACGCCGCATCGCTTAAAGCGCTGAACGAGATCGCTCCGCTCATGGAGTTCGAGGAGCAGATTGAGACCCTTGGCCATCAGGCTGTTGACATCAAACAAGTCAGATTGGATCTTGTGGCAAATCAAGCCCGCTGCACTGAAGCCTCGGAGTCCCTCGCTTCGCTTCTGCTGGAACTGAAACTCACCCTGGACGATCAAGTCTGGCAACAGCCCTCCATCGCAAGCAGCCAACGTGAGTACATTCAGCAACTGGCCACTGAGGATGCAAGGGTACGCGAGCAATTAGTGACCATCTCAGGCCAACTGGAGTCGAGCCGCAGATCCCTGGCTGCTGGTAACTCGCATAACGATGTCGTACCCGACAATCTGATAGAGCTCGCAGCGCTCGTCAGCGAATTGGAGCGGGCGGAAGCGGAATTGCAAACTCGGACTGTGGCCCTGGAAGAAGAGCTGAATTCAGCTCAGATGGACGTCTTGCGGCGGCGGCTTGCAGGCCGATTGCACGCGGGAGCGGTGCTGAATTTCGAGTGGCAGCTTCCTGATCCGGCAGACCTCGAGAGATTTGCCAATCGGTTTGATGAAGTTCAACAGAGCCAGCGACAGCGACGGGCTGTACAGGCACGTGTTGAACGGGATCTGCACGCCTTGCAGGCTCAGAGCCAGGGAGGCGCTGAGACGGGGGCACATGAATTTCCACAGCGGATGTCGGAGCTGGCCGCACGAAGAGACGAGTTGCTGCAGCATTGGTTGGACGAGCTATCGCAGCCGCTCTTGGCGGCCAGTATTTCATTAGACGATCAACAGGCTCGCTTGCGTGAGTTGCAGCGTATTGGGCAACGTCAGGACCAGTCGGTCAAGGAACTCTTGGAAGTTGCCGATACGTTGGCAGCCGCCCATCAAAGAAGTCAACGCATTCAGCAATTGCGAGCCGAGTTGACGGAAATCGACGACCAGGAGCAGGCTTCCAGCTTGGAACTGGAAAGACTCAACGCAGAGTGGAAAAATCAGTGGGAGCATTTGCCGATTGAACCCGCCGAACCACAGCAAATGCAAAAATGGAGCGAAGAGTTCAGACATTGCGCCGAGGAAAGTCGGCAAGTTGCCAGTTTGCGCAAACGTCTGCATTCGCAGTTTAACGCAGTGAAGCATATCCGCAGCCGCCTCGTGGATGCGTGGCCGAGCCGGTTAAGCGAAGATACTGCCGTCGCTGCGATTCGCGAACGTGTGGATGCCTGGGAATTGCTGCGACGCACCCAGCAAGCGGAACAGCAGCGTCGCAGTGAGATGGAGGCGAATGTAGAGTCGCTCGAGAAACAACGCAGCGGCTTACAGAGCCAGAGGTCCCGGCATGTCGCAGCTTATCGAACTTGGCTGACTGAACAAGGTTTGAGTTTTGTCAGCGAAACGGAATGGCCCTTGGAAAAATCCGGACGTCTACTCGATGTGCTGGAAGCAGTGCGGCGGGAGCATAAGACGCATGAGCATGCGGAGCGTGCCGTCGATGGTTCGGTCAAGCGTTTGCAAGGCTTTGAAAGTGCTGTGGACGACTTGTCAAGTCGTCTGCAATCGAGGCTCGGAGACATCTCACATGAAGATCGTGCCACGCACTGGTTAGAGAAACTCAGGCAGGCAAGAGTGGATCGCGACAGACGCGTCCGACTGACAACCAATGTCGAGCATCGCCAACAACGTCTGGCGGCTTTGCAGAAGCAATTGCGGCAGACGGAGACGCGGGTCCAGCAATTGTCGCATTCTGGATCGGCAGTGGCGGCAAGCGAACTTCAGCAGCTTGTGGAGCGGCAAGAACAGGCTCAGCACTTGGAGAGCCAACTCCGCGAATCGTCAGCTGCACTGTCAGCCTATTTGTCGGATAACCTGATCCGCCAATGGCTGCAGGAACAAACCGCCAGTGCCTCCGGAACGGCTGCAACGACTGCGGTAACCAAGGTGCAGGAGCCAGTCGCCAGCCGTTACCTGGTGGACGATGGCGGGGCTTCGGTTCTGGAATTCTGTAAGTTGCTATCGGATATTGATGAAGTCGCTTTGCGATTGGACGCACAGCAATATCGTCAAAAGCAGCAGGACTTAGAACATGCTCGACAGAAGCTGCATCAAGAGATCGGTTCTCTGAGAGAGCGAATCTCCCAATTGGCGGATAGTCAGGCTGCCGTGGATCGACGCCAGCGATTGCAGGATTTGCGGGGGGATCTGTCGGAGCTTGCGGAGCAATGGATGGTTGGCCGTTTAGCGCAAGAGCTATTGTTAAAGTCGATAGATTTGTTTTCACAGGAGAACGAGCCTGCCGTACTCCAGTTTGCCCGCGAATATTTGCATCAATTGACGTCAGGCAGATATACACAAATTGAACACGATCCGAATCAGCGGGACATGTTTGTGGTACGCAATGCGCGAGGCGAAACGTTGACGCCGGATCGCTTGAGTACGGGAACTCGAGAGCAATTGTACCTAGCCGTGCGTATGGCATTTGTGCGTCAGCACTTTTGTGAGCACGAGCCTCTACCGGTGCTCATGGATGATTGCTTTGTGAACTTTGATGACCAGCGCACGAAACTAGCCCTGCAAGCCATTGCTGGCTGGGAATCCGATATTCAAACGGTCTTATTAAGCTGCCATTCCAGGGTTCCCAGCATTCTTGCTGAGATTGCACCAGAAACTCCGGTGATTGATTTGCAGAGTGAAAGCCGGTTGCCTGCTGGAGACTTTATGGCTCAGCTCGGGCGGGCCACGATCAGCGAGGTCTAATTTATGCTCGACTCCTTGCCACCTGGGCCACAAGGGCGCTGGCGTCCGACGCTGCGGATCATCCGCGAACCTCGCCAGGCGCTGCAGGAGTGGGCAGAGCGTTACGGGGATCCATTCTTCGTTCATGCGCTCAATGGACCGGTCGTAATAACCGGCAGGGCCGATTTGATTCAGCAGGTTTTCGCACATGATGCAGCTGACTATGATGCGTTTGGCAAACGGGCGTTGGAACCCATTCTTGGGGCTGGCTCTATGCTGATGCTCTCCGGCGAGCCGCATCGTCGGGAACGCAAGCTGGTGATGCCCATGTTCCACGGAGAGCGCATGCGGGCCTACGCTGGAATCATGCAAGCCGCAGCCGAGCGTGTAATGAAAAGCTACGCTGACGGGGCAGTCCTCTCTACGCTCGACGCTACGACCTCGATTTCATTGGAGATTATCGTTCGAGCCATCTTTGGAAGCGAACGCGAACAGTCCGCCGAACAACTGCTCAAGCTTTCACGAAAGGTGATGTCCCGCAGTTGGCCCATCTTTTTCTTTTCACCAAAACTGCACATCAGTCTGTTGGGCTTGAGTCCTTGGGATTGCCTGAGCAGCGCAAAACAAGAATTGCGAAAAGCCTTGCAGCAAGAGGTGCGATACCGGGAAGAGCATCCTGAACACCGCGACGATATCCTGTCGCTACTGATGGAAGCCCGCTACGAAGATGGAACTTCGATAGAGCGAGATCATTTGTTCCACGAACTGGGCACGTTTCTGTTTGCCGGACACGAGACAACAGCCATCGCCTTGGGATGGGCGCTATACCATTTGCATTCGAACCAGGATTGTCTGGCTAGGCTAGAGGGTGAGCTCGCACAGGTCGAGCCGGATAAGCCAGAGTCCTTTGCGACTTTGCCTTACATGAAGGCGGTCATAAGTGAAACCCTCAGGTTGCATCCAATTGTTACCGAGGTGCTGCGGGTGCTGCGATCACCCATGCAGCTGGAACGATGGGAATTGCCTGCCGGCACAGCAGTCGCCCCGGCGGTCGTGCTGGCCCATTATAACCCGGCAGTTTACCCCGATCCGGATCGTTTTCTGCCGGAGCGATTCTTGAAGCGTTCCTATTCTTCAGCCGAGTATCTGCCATTCGGCGGTGGACATCGACGTTGCGCCGGGGCCGCGTTTGCCACCTATGAGATGGCTGTCGTGCTGGGAACGCTGCTGTCGAATTTTTCCTTTGAACTCCTGGAGTCGAAGCCGGTCAAACCAGTACGCCGAAATATCACCATGGGGCCGGCCAGCGGCATCCGGCTTCGTCTGCATGCCAAGTCGCCAGGGTAAGTCGCCAGGTAAAGTCCTGGAAGTTTTCGTTGGAGAATCGCCAACACAAAGAACCTATCCGACAAAAATCGGCCGGACGGCATTAGCATTGTCTTTACCCACTTCTGGACGGTCACGCGAGGGAAAAAAACTAATCAAAACTCGTGCTCGTGCTCGGGTCCGCGCTCATACACGGGTTCGGAAGTACATCGATTACGATTACGAGCACCCTTTCATTGAGCACGAGCACGATTGCGGAATAATGTGCCCGCCTGTGTCATAGGATAAATTGGCTCAGGTCTTCATCCTGGCAGATTGCTTCCAGTCTCTGATCGACGTAGGCTGCGTTGATAACGACTTTGCCGGCGCCCATGCTGGCAGCCTCGAAATTGAGTTCCTCAAGCAATTTCTCGAGAATCGTGTACAGCCGCCGGGCCCCGATGTTCTGTGTTGTTTGATTCGTCTTGAATCCGTACTCAGCTAAGCGCTCAATGGCGTCCTCGGTAAATTCCAAGTCGATGCCTTCGGTTGCCAATAGCGATTGGTATTGCTGTGTCAGCGAATTCTTAGGTTCGGTCAGAATGCGAATGAAGTGTTCTTTGGTCAATTCGCTCAATTCCACTCGTATCGGAAACCGTCCCTGCAATTCTGGCATCAACTCGCTGGGCGTACCGTGGTGAAACGCGCCGGCTGCAATGAACAAGACATGATCCGTTTTGACATATCCGTGTTTCGTTTGTACCGTCGTGCCTTCGACGATGGGGAGTAAATCTCGTTGTACGCCCTGCCGCGAGACGTCTGCTGATTTACCCTCCGTGGCAATTACCTTGTCAATTTCGTCTACGAAAATGATTCCATTGTTTTCGCAAGCCTCGATAGCGCGGGACGCAATCTTGTCGTCATCGATCAGCTTATCGGCCTCCTGCTCCGTCAATACTTTGCGGGCACTTGCGACCGACATCGAACGGCGCTTATTGTTCTTGGGCATAAAACGCTCGAACATGCCCTGCAGATCCACATCCAAGTTCTCCATTCCGATGCCGCCCATCATGACCGGCATGGCTTTCTGTTCGACGGTAAACTCCACGGGTTTATCTTCCAACAAACCATCTTGCAGCATTTGCCGCATCTTTTCGCGAGTTCGCATTTTGCGATCGGATTGTTCGCCGGAATCGGATGGGGATTCGGGTCCGGTTGTGTAGCTGGTTGCGGAAGGCACCAAAAGATCGAGCAGACGTTCCTCGGCTCGTGTCTTGGCTTCACTCTGTACTTTTTCTTGCTCTTGGCTGCGAATCATGGTGATGGCATTCTCAACCAGATCGCGGACCATGCTTTCCACGTCACGGCCGTAATAGCCGACTTCGGTGTATTTGGTCGCCTCAACTTTGACAAAGGGAGCTTGGGTCAATTTGGCAAGTCGACGCGCAATCTCGGTTTTGCCAACACCGGTTGGGCCAGCCATCAAGATATTTTTGGGGGCAATCTCCGCCTGAAGCTCTTCCGGCAGCTTGCTTCTCCGCCAGCGATTTCGCACGGCGATAGCGATGGCCCGCTTGGCATCGTCTTGTCCAACAATGTAGCGATCTAATTCTTCCACGATTTCGCGGGGGGTTAGATCCGTTCCCAATCGCTCGGTATCCCTGCTCACTTTCGTCACGCCCTCAGCTAGCTGACGCCCATGTTGTGAAATGCAAAACTTGATCGAGGCCCCTGCCGGGTGGCAAAAGTCCGCGCATGATTGGCTGGCAGTGGATCATTTGGAGTCGCTGGCTTGACTGTCAAGTTGTTCCACGACCACCGCGCCTCCCGAGTAGATGTCCATCTCGCCCGCGATCCGCAGTCCCTCTCTTACAATGTCGGCTGCCGACAATGAACTATGTCTGACCAAAGATCGGGCCGCGGCCACTGCGTAGTTGCCCCCGGAACCGATACCCAGGATCCCGTCACTGGGTTGGATGACATCCCCGGTGCCGCTGACCAGTAGACTGTGTTGCGCATCCACCGCAATCATGAGAGCTTCCAAGCGTCTCAAGGCTCGATCGCTGCGCCAGTCTTTGGCCAGTTCCGTCGCGGCCCTCGGCAGATTGGCCGGATAATCCTTGAGTTTCTTCTCAAAGCGTTCGAGCAAAGAGAAGGCGTCGGCGACCGCACCTGCGAAACCGACAACTACTTTGCCTCCTGCCAGAGTGCGAATCTTGGACGCGTCGCTCTTGATCACGGTCTTGTCCAGCGTCACTTGCCCGTCGCCGCCCAATGCTACGTGCGGACCGCAGCGTACCGAGAGGATGGTAGTAGCATGAAACTGCATGGATTTCGCCAATTCTGTGGAAGAAAGACTGCTCTGCTAAAATACCACATCTGCACGCTGGCGCGATGGGGTTGCAGTAGCCTGGTCACGCTTTCTCAAGGTCGTCACGCTCTGTTCGGCCCAGAGCGTTAAGAAATTCAGCGGGCAACGAAATCTATGGACCTGCGGAAAGTCGGGAAGCCTTTCGCTCGCCAAGATTTACGGTAGCTGTAAGCAGGACGGTTTCGCAGCGGCGTGCACCAGCCTGGGCGGTCTTGAAGCAGGGGCGTTCGCCAGCCAGAGGAAGGTGTTGCCCGCTGGAGCATATTCAGGGAAGCAACGCCGCAATGAAAATGGTTGCTTAATTTGGCTGCCGCTAGGCAAGTACATGCGGTGGGGTAAATGCGGTGCGACAGCCTAGGCAATCAGTCGGCTCAGACTAGAGCAGCAGAGGAACATCGCTGCTACCTTCACCGTCCCGCCTTTCCCACTCGCGGCGAATCTCGCGCAGACCATAGGCGCACATCTCAAATTGGGCACTCATGCGTTCCAGCAGCGAACCGGGAATCGACTTGCGATCGCCTTGAATTGTACTGGCAATCTTGTAGGCGCGTTTGCCCTGGGCGCAGTAGCTGATGAACTGATCTCCTTTATCTCTGCTTTGAAGATTCCGCAGAGCCTCAGGGTAGACGCCCGACCAGAACAAGGTGTAGTCGCCTATGTGCCGGTGTACTTCGCGTCTGGCTTCACCAACACGTTTTTCGGCTTCCGCAACCATCGTTACAACCTCCATAGCAGGTTTGCCGTCGATCTGTCGGACTTTGCTATGGGTATCAACGCGAATGAAGCGGATAAGAAGTTGGCTCACGTAATCGACCACTTGGGTATCGACGACGCCGAGCTGGGTGTGGAAGACGTACTCGCTCAAGCCGACAAAGAAGCGGTTGAGTGAATTGGAATCACCGTGGGTCATAGGCTACCTCCACAAAGCGAACACTCTCACATTTCTACGTTAATTATATGCCGCAAAAGAAGTCAAGGTAGAAATTGAGATTGTTCAGGATTGCACAAGACAGCCTTGGCCCCCACTGAGGGGTTGAAACTTGCCGTTCGCTTCGCTTTACCCAGCTCGATATCTGCTGTCTGTTACGTCGGGTTTCTTGGCTTGCGGGGTTTCTTAGGTGTGGGGGGCTTCTGTGGATTTCCTGGCTTAGAGGCAAGCTGCATAGTGGACTTCAGTCCGTTACACTGAGCCGATAGTGTGAGAATGCGGGGCGTTGTCCGCGGCTGAACCGCAGTTCGCTATCCGGTGATTGAAATCCTTGTCGTTGCCAGGTTTCGATCAGCAAGTGTCTGATAGTCGCCTTTCGCTCCGCGAGTGTAGCGTTTTGTCCGCAGCTTTTGCGGAGCGAAGGGCGACGCTAATTGGTCGAGCGATAATCTTGTAAGCGTGGGGCTGAGCATGTTGCGTCGTCTGCTTTTTCTGGGGTTGCTGGTTCTCCTGTTGGGACCGCACAGCTTGTTGGCCCAGACAGCAACAAGCGAAGAAAATCTCTGGTCGGCTCTGCGGGAGCGAACGCCTTGGGTTTTTCTTGGCGACTCCAACACCTATGCCGGAGGATACATAGCCATCTTGGATGCGTGGCTGGCATCGGAATCCCCACGCCCCAAAGTTCTGAATCTGGGAGTGGCCAGCGAAACTGCCTCGGGCTTATCGGAGACGGATCATCCGTTTCAGCGACCGTGTGTCCATGAGAGGGTGAGCAAAGTTTTGAGCATGACCAAACCAGGTGTGGTCTTCATTTGCTACGGAATGAATGACGGCATTTATCAGCCGCCCCAGGCGGAAGTCATGCAGGCTTATCAGCAAGGCATGCTGGCACTAGCCGAAAAGGTTCGAGCCAGCGGAGCGCTCTTGGTCTGTATCACCCCACCGCCATTCGAAGCCGCGCCGGTGAAAGCCAGCGGGAAGTTGGGCCCAACTCGAGAAGGTCGCTACGCCTATTTCGCACCGGCCGCCGATTATGATCGCGTTATCCAGCAGCAGTCCCAGTGGTGTCGGGAGAATGCGATGGGGGCTGGCAAGGTGGTGGATATCCATGCCATGCTGCAACACGAGCGTGAGCTGCGGCGTGAGCAGACGCCGAGCTTCGCTTTCTCCAAAGACGGCGTGCATTTCGGAAGCGAGGCGCATGCCTTGGTTGCCGAGCGACTGCTGATCGAGTTGGGTGCGCCGCAAGACATGCTCGAGCAATACCCGACAAATGCTCAAATCGAAGTCTCGGCCAAGAAGATGCGGATATTGCGTGATGCCTACCTCTCGGCGACTGGCAAGAATCGGCCGGGTTTGCCCGCCGGGCTGCCGATCTGGTATGCCGAACAGTTGGCTTCGCAACAGACCCTTGAATCTCCTGCGCCCTGAGTGGAGAAGCGTGCCGCGGTTGAAAGACCGGCTATCGGATCAGTCTTTAGCCCTGGCTTGCGGATGGCGTTACAATGGCAAAGGTTTGCAACTTTCATGCCGGGAGGCAAGCATGACGGATTCAGGAAACAAGCGGTTAGAAGGGCTCGGAGATGATGAGTTGTGGGATCTGCAATCGATCCGTCAGCGTCCAACGCGGCTCAATGCCAAGCCCATTCGGCAGGTCATGCGCAAACTGATGAATCAGCGGGGCTATGGTCAAACACAGGCGCACGATTCGATACAGCAGCATTGGTCGCAAGCAGTTGGGGATGAGCTGGGTGCCATGACGCGTCCCGGCAATATCAACCGAGGAGTGCTGACAGTGTATGCGGAGAGCAGTATTGCCGCGCAAGAATTGAATTTTATGAAGAAGCAGATTCTGACAAGTCTGGCTGCTGCATTTCCGCAAATGCGCATTGTCGATCTGAGAACCCGTGTCGAACGCTGGTCGTAAAGCTGTTTCGCCCTTGCTATCGTCGACACTTTGCTGCCGACCCGTGACAGCGGCACATCTCGCGACCCCACCCTGGGCAACATGCCGTGCTGCTTGTTGCCTGGAAAAAGTTTCATCAGTGGTCGGTCGACTACTCGTGCAGCTTCGAAATCAGAGCGTTGAGTGCTTTGGAATAGCGATCGAAATTGTCCCAGTACTTTTGCTTGGACTCGGCGGAAGCAAACAGTAGATAGGTGCCATTGACCTGCTGTAGACCGAAGTGAATTTTGCCTTCGACCAATTTGCCTTCCTCCAGGAGCAACAGCGGATCGTAGCCGGACAGCACTGGGCTGGTTTCATCGGGTGCCGCCAGAAATTTCTGCATGGCTTCCTGGCTGCACATCCAATACACGCATCCGCGATGTTGAACGGCGAATTCAGGGTTGCCTTCCTGCCATTGCCCCTCTTCTTTCAGAGTCACAGGACAGTAGCCTTCCAGGCCCAGATGCTCAGTCGAAGCAGGTGGATCCGCGGTTTCCGTAGTTGCTTGGGTCGCGGATGCTTTGGTAGCAGTTGCTTGCTCACTCAGGCTTGGAACGTTTTCCTGGCTGCGCAATTGCGGCTGGAAGGTAGGCATGGAGGAGGTGGTGGTGTTTTCGGTAGCGGCCGCGTTGCGGTTCAAAGTGTGGGAAGCCAAACGCGCGTCCACCGTTCTGTTAGCCGCCTCGGCGGAACTGGCTTGGACGGTGAAATCCGCCGCCTGTTGAGGCTTGTTGTTGAAATAGGGATTGTCCAGCGTTTGTGCGGAAGCGGTTGACGCCATGGATTGCTTGGGAGTAGCGCGTACCGCAGCGCCGACTTGTGAGCCGCTGTCAACGCTTGGCATGCTTCCATAGTTGGCAGGTGTAGCCAGATTATGGTTCGACGCCGAGGCAGCCGGGGGTGCAACCTGGCCTACCAAATTGCGGTCAGGCAACTGTCCCGGGATGCGATTGTTGGAAACTGGGATTGGAGTGTTCGAGACTCCGGTTACTTTAGAAGCGCTGGTGACTGAGCTCGGCTGATTTTCAGCAGTCAGCGGGCCGCTGTTAACATTCGGTGCCGGCGGATTGGCAGGTCCTAGTTGGGGAGTCGCCGTGGAAGGGACTCGCGTGCTGACTGGCATAAAGCTTCCCGCCTGCTGGTTGGTAGGACTGGGAAGGCTTTGAGTCGAGGCGGCCTGTGCGGCTGGAGTCGAAGCTGTTTGGGACGTCGCACTGCTGGCGTACATGCTGCTTTGAACAGTAGCCTGAGCCGAGGCCAGGGCGGCGTTACCCGGAGTTGCAGCTGTGTAGTTGTTAACTTGAGAGCTGGAGGATTGGCTCGCGGTTTCCGCGGCCAGCATAAGATTGCGGTCTCGGTTCATGACGGCAACATTTTGCAGCGTGCTCATGTAGCCTCTCAGATCCTGAGGGCAAACGCCCTGGTACAGCGTTTTTCCGTCGGGGCTCAGGAACACGTCGGTGGGCCAGCTATGGACTTGATATTGAGCCGCGGTCTGACGATCGCGAGTGCCATTGACCCTCACGCAGATGAAGTATTTGTTGAGTGTGTCGACCAGCTCCTGTTGGGTGAAGACTCTCTGTTCCAGAGTCTTGCACGGCACACAGTTGTCACCGTAGAAGTGAATCAGCACCGGGACTTTGAATTGGGCGGCCGCTTTTCGGGCTGATTCCACGTCGGGCGCCCAGCGAATTCCAGCATTGTTCGAGGCCTGGCAGGCCACGCTTTGCCAGCTCGCAAGTACCATGATGCCCAGTGCGATTCCAAGTCGGCTCATCAGATTCCATTCCCCAATAGCTGGCCTGCCAATAGCTGGCGTGTCGGCGAAGCGCGATAATCTCCTGTCGTCCAGGATCGGTTGGGGGGAATGTAGCACTTAAGCCGGATTTTCCGAATTTCCCGAAAATTGCGTGATTTAAACGCTATCAATCCTGGATTCGCTTGACATTGTTGGCGATAGAGATAATATTCCAGAGCGTTAAATGCATAGGATTCTTCGACGACGAGACGCTCGTTGTCATGCGACGGCCCGATGCCGTCCGCGTTGCTCGACAGCCCATCACTGCATCTTGTCAGTGATGCTGGCGAACTCCCCAGCGGCTAGCTGAGGAAGCCAAGTACATTCGGCTCGTAGCCCCCACTAAACCGTCGTGGAATGACTGGTGTGGGTAGGCAAGGCGATAAGAGATTCTTGCTCCTGGCGAGCCGATTTGGATGGCTGAACCACCGGGCATTCGAAGAGTTCTGTTTCACTCAGGAGAGTTTTCGGTTTTACCTGAGTTCTAAAGAATTGACCCGCTAAAGGGGTACCTGCCCTGCTTGCTTCAACCTGCGTTGCAACAGCCTCGCGCTGCCAAATGCGGGACCGTGAGGATAGAAGCGACGTGGGTGAATTGATGGTTGCTTGAACTAAGAGGAAGGCTGCAAGGTTGTTCAGTTTCCCGGGTGTCGGGATCGTCTCGTGTGTTGATTTAGTTGCCTTGGCGGAGCGACAGAGGGTCGCGGATTTGAGGCAGGACGCAGGCACAGGACACAGGGGGCGGTGGAACAGCGTGTGTGGTCGATGAGTCAGGGCGATACCGCCGGCTCGGCGGTCGGACGAGTCCTGGTCTCGTGACGAATCATCCAACGAATCCAATTTGAGTATTGTTCTTGTTTTCTTGTAGGAGCAGTTGTTCCGCCGGGATGTTGCGGACTTCAAGACAGGTTTTGCATGCTTGCTTTCACCTGTTGAGCTGCTCTTCTTCAACGCTGTATGCCAGATGAAAGGTTCGATCAACGCGGCACGTCCTATGGATGTGCACCCTAACGCACAGTCGAAATCATGAGCTGGCAGCATTTCTTCTAAGAGTCGGATTTTCTTCATGCCAAAGAAAAAGCGGTACAGGCCACGTTCTTCTGGTGGTAATTCTAACGCTACCAACACGCATTCCGGTTCCCAGGGCCGAAGTAGCGGCCGTCGCGGTTCGAGACGGCGACGCGGGTCTTCATCCAGCAATGAGTCTTATCCTGAGCCGCAGGTAGATGAAAACGGTGAGATTCCGTTGCTCGAGTTCACGGGAATTCTGGAAATGCATCCCAATGGGTATGGTTTCCTCCGCAGTTCAGACAACAACTATTCTCGGGAGCGATCCGATCCCTTCGTGCCTGGCACGATGATCGAAAAGTTTGGGCTTCGCCAGGGAGTTTGCATCAAGGCCATGATGCAACAGGCGCGGCGGCAACAAGGACCCCGGGTTCGCGAGATCCTGGATGTCGACGGCTTGCCTCCCGAGGAGTACTGCAACGTCAAGAGCTTTGATGATGACAAAGCGCTGACTCCCATCAACCCTGAAGAGTGGCTGCAGTTGGAAGTCGGAAAGGAGCCCTTGACGAATCGCGTGATCGATCTGCTGGCTCCTCTGGGCAAAGGCCAACGCTCATTGATTGTAGCTCCGCCCAGAAGCGGAAAGACCATTATGCTGCAGCATATCAGCCGTGGTATCGCTCTGAATCATCCCGATGTTCACTTGCTTGTGTTGCTGATTGATGAGCGGCCCGAGGAAGTCACGGACATGCGGCGCAACGTAATCAATGGCGAAGTTATTGCCAGCAGCCTGGACATGGACGTTGATAGCCACGTGCGGCTAAGCCAGTTGGTGATTGATCGCTGCAAGCGACTGGCGGAGATGGGCAAAGACGTGTTTCTACTGATGGACTCCATTACGCGGCTCGCACGTGCTTTCAATAAGTGGGTTGGTAGCAGCGGTCCAACCATGACGGGTGGGGTCAACATCAAGGCCATGGACATACCCAAGAAGCTGTTTGCCACGGCCCGCGCTTTTGCCGAGGGCGGTTCTTTGACAATCGTCGGTACGGCCTTGATCGATACCGGCAGTCGCATGGACGACTTGATTTTTCAGGAGTTCAAAGGGACGGGAAATATGGAGTTGGTACTCGATCGTCGGCTGGCGGATCGCCGCGTGTGGCCAGCCATCGATATTACCCAGTCGGGTACCCGCCGCGAAGAATTGTTGCATGACGAAGAGACGCTCAATGCAGTCACCATGCTGCGTCGTACTTTGAATACCATGCATCCGGTAGAAGCCATGGAGCAGTTGACCAAGCAATTGTCTCGATTTACGTCGAATGCCGAGTTTATCAAACTGATTTCGGCAGCCAAAGTTCTGGACTGAAACGCAAGATTGCGGGTGCGGACAGGGTGAAGACGGGTCGCTGGTAGAAGGGGCAAGCTCCAGCATCAGGCTGTGTCTGATGAAATGCTAGCGGCTCAGATTTGCTTGGATGCAGGCAATTCATTTAATCGCCAAATCTTTACTGATTGTTACCGCAGGAGATGGTCGATTTATTAATCAGGCTTGTATCGATTGGACCTGCTGGACCTATTGGCTGGTGCTCGATAGCCTGGAGCTTATCCTGGCCGGTAAAAATCGCATCCCGCTCGGATTCGTGGCGTCAATTCTTTAAGTGTCATTTTGCAGCTGAAGCATGAACGAAGATTTCTATTCTAGGAAATCCGTCTTTGGCGTTCCGACTGCGCTCGTGCTGCTGATGCTGGTCTTTTTCTTCGTGCCGTTTGCTTTTCGCGGCACTCGGATGGCTCTCCAGAAGACGGAGAACAACGTCAAGGACTGGCTACCCGATGATTTTCGCGAGACCGAAGAACTGGCTTGGTTCGCCAAGAGATTCGTCAGTGAACAGTTCATCGTGGCCACCTGGGAAGGTTGCCAACAGGACGATCAACGTCTAAAGCTGTTCCTCAGCAAATTGCGGAGTGAGCAAGCGCCCGGTGTCGACGCAGATACAGACAGCGAATATTTTCGCGCCCGCAACGTGGGCGCCGAGTACGCATTGTTCGCCGGCAATGACTACTTTTTTAATTGGGGTGGAAAGAACGAGAAGTGGTTGCACGACGGAGATGGGCGACACTTTTACATCACACCTAATGGCCGCCTGTTTCGTTGGGAAGGAAATTCCAACATGGTCGGCGCGGGCTGGCGGGCCTTTCTGCGTGCCACCGGTGGATTTCAGCTGGATGGACAATTCATTGCCGCTTTCGGTAATCCAGGCACGGATGGCGCACCGAATCCGTTCTGGCAGGATCCTCGGCTGTTAACGGCGCCCCTGTTCAAGACGATTGAAACCGGTCCGGATTTAGTCGAGCAACTGGCCGGTCCGGACGGCGCGTTGGCAAATACTACCGAACCCAAAGCCGGAGAACGCGACGCAATCGCTCGACTGACCGGCACGATGTTCGGTCCCCCGGTTCCGATGGGTTTCGATTGGAGCAGCCAGGCACTAGCTGAATACTTGTCCGAAGAGAAGTTGGCCGAATTGCCCGAAGATTGGCAGTCGATCTGGGATCTTGTGGTTCAGCGGCAAGTCGAGGAGAACTATTCGGGCGACATGGAACTGTTCCGCGCCAGTGATCCCGTGGACCAGTCGGCGGTCTGGTATCAGTTCTTCGATGCCGTGGCGGTAGAAGAGCCTCAGCGTCAAACCTGCGTCGTGATTACTCTGACCGAGGCCGCACGCAGCAATTTGGGCAAAGTGGTCGGCCGCGGTCTGTTTGGCGAAACGCCAGGTAGACTCTTTCAGCTTTGCAGCGAGTGTGGGATTTCTCCTCCGCCAGTGCCCTCAATGGCACCACCACCGTTTTCTTTACTTGTGTCAGCGCCTGCAGTGCCCGAGCCTGCGATTCGCATCGGCGGACCGCCGGTCGACAACGTGGCCATCGACGAAGAAGGTACGATCACGCTGGTGCGACTGATCGGATACTCGCTGGTCTTGGGATTGGTTTTGTCATGGGTGCTGCTGCGATCCATGCGGCTGATGATGATGGTCTTCTTCGTCGGCGGTGTGTCGGCTATGGCCAGTTTGAGCATGGTCTGGTGGTCGAACGCATCCGTCGATGCCGTACTGTTAACGATGCCCTCGCTGGTATACGTGTTGGGAATGGCGGGTGCGATTCACATCATCAACTATTACCGCGAAGCGACGCTTTCCAAGGGACAAAAGGGAGCCGCAGAACGCGCAATCAACCATGCGGTGATGCCATGCACGCTGGCCGCGCTGACAACCGCCATCGGCTTGGTCTCGCTATGTTCGAGCAATATTCTGCCGATCCGAAAGTTTGGCATCTTCTCCGCAATGGGTGTCATGGCGACACTGGTGCTGCTGTATACCTATTTGCCAAGTGCTTTGACCGTCTTTCCGCCTCCTACCAAAGTAGTGAAGGGCGCTGGGCAAAAAGCGGCTGCCGGAATTCTCAGTTTCTGGGAAACCATCGGTAGCTTCGTTTTACGGCGTCATTGGCTGGTGAATTCCCTGTGTATCCTCGCTTTTGTCGCTCTCGGAATCGGATTGACGCGAATTCAGACGAGTGTTCAGCTGCTCAAGCTGTTCGACGATGACGCGCAGATCATCAAGGATTACTCGTGGCTTGAGGAAAACTTTGGACGCCTGGTTCCGATGGAATTAGTTGTCCGCTTTCCCAATTCCCTGCAGCAGCCCTTGGAGGCCAAGGAGTTGGAGTCGATAGAGGATCAGAATAATGCACGCCTGCAATTGAGTCTGCTCGAACGAGCCGAGGCAGTGGCTCGCATTCAGGAGGTGTTGCAGAATCAGTTTGGTTACGGGGGCCAAGATATTGTTGGCCGCGGGATGTCCCCCGTCACATTGGTTCCCGAGATCCAAAAATCATGGGCTGGCTTCAACCCCGTTCGTAGCGGTTACAACCGTACCCTGGCCAAGAACTTTGATCAGTTGCTGAAGACTGACTATTTGGCTATTGAAGAGCAAGGGCCTGCGCAGGGGACCGAGCTTTGGCGCATCAGCTTGCGTTTAGGCGCACTCAATGATGTTGATTACGGTCAGTTCGTGGCCCAATTACGTTCGGCCGTCGAGCCCGTGGTAGCCGCCTACCGGGTAAGGCAACGTACCATCGAGGCCGTGTTGGCAAATTCTCAGAACGCGGATGAACGTCCCGTCGGTGGCGCGCTAATCTTGGGATACAGCTTAGAGCGTCAGGACAAGACGGATTCCCCCGCCGAGCAGGCCGATGATGGCATTGATCGAAAGAAGATCTTCGCTGGAACCATCGCACGTTGCCTGGTCAACCAGACTCTCAAGGAGCCCGTTTGGCATGATCCTGAGTTCCATCCGCTCAGTAGCGAAAAGGCAACATCGGAAGAATGGGCACGCTACCTGCAAACCTACAGCTGTCTGGTTGTGTTGGAAGATCATCCAGACTACGACTGGGATTTCATCAAGCAGGCTAATCCCAATATTATCGATGCGCGGATGATGCTCACGGATGCCGCTATCCAGCCCGCGTCTGACCGCTTGCCTGATGACCGTCCTGTTGAGATGAGCACGCGAGAGGGCGAGATGGATGTCGTGTACACTGGTGTGGTGCCGGTGGTCTACAAGGCTCAGCGTACTTTGCTGATCAGTCTCATCGAGAGTGTGGCTTGGGCTTTTGTGCTGATTGCCATCGTCATGTCCTGTCTGTTGTCTCCGGCCCGATCCTTTGTGAGCGGTTTACGTCCCAGCAACTTGTTGCGCGGGCTTGCTTCCGGAATGGTCTCGATGATCCCCAACGTCTTTCCGGTTGTGATCATATTTGGTTTTATCGGCTGGTCCGATCTGATTTTGGGCAAGAAGATTCTGGTGGACATTGGCACCATGATGACGGCTAGCGTGGCCATGGGAGTCGCGGTGGATGACACCATCCACTTCCTGACCTGGTTCCGCGATGGACTTCGCCGAGGCTTGGATCGCAGAGAAGCCATTTTCGTTGCCTACAAACACGTGGCCCCGGCCATGACCCAAACCACGGTCATAGCCGGTTTGGGATTAAGTGTTTTCGCTTTGAGCACGTTTACACCCACGCAAATGTTCGGCACGTTGATGCTGGCCTTGCTGGGGGCGGCGCTCATCGGCGATCTGATCTTTTTGCCCGCCCTGCTAGCCAGTCCCCTGGGAAGAATCTTCACTATGCGTCCCTTCGGTGAGTCCGGAGAACTGGTCGTGGAAGACAGCGATGAGGATCCTGATGCAACTAGCAAATTAAGTGTTGATTCGCCACAGATCATCAGGGATACGGCAGAATCCTCGAATGCGGTGGAGCCGCAGACCGAGCTTCCCAAGCTCAAGATTCGTCGTCCGCAGATGCTGGACGACTCGGCTGTCAATTCTGCCGCTCGTCGTCGCCGATCTTGATTGCCTGGCCTTCTTTCAAAATGCCAGGGCCCTTTTCTAAATGCCCGGATCTGCCCTCGTGTTAAGGATTCGGGACGAAGTGTTGCCGGGCAGTGCTGGAACTGCGGGCTTCCGCTAGGCGTACAATAGCTCGCGAATGGCATTCACCAAGGCGGCGGGCGAATCACGCCAGGCAACTTCCGTGCTCTGTTTCGACTGCAAATCTTTGATCTGGCAAGTGCCCGCTTCCAATTCCTGACTTCCCGCAATCAATGCGACGCGAAATCCTTTGGCATCGGCGTACTTGAGTTGTTGGCCGAGCTTTTTGGGTTCCGGGTAAAACTCGACACCGATTCCCGCCTGGCGAACACAACTTGCAATACGCAGATACTCATGCAGCCCTTGCTTGTCGAAGTACGTCATCAGCACCGGCGCGGGGGTGGAGATTTTGGAAATCAGTTGCAGCGATTCCATCGCCGCCAGCAAACGGTCCAAGCCAAGTGAGGCTCCAATCCCGGGCAGATGTTGCTTGGTATACAGGCCAGCCAGATTGTCATAGCGTCCTCCGGAACAGATGCTACCGATGGATGGCAGATCCCGGAGAGTGGTTTCGAAAATGACACCGGTGTAATAATCCAATCCCCGGGCAATGGAGACGTCCAGCTGAAAACGATGTGCGGGTAC
>JANSWS010000395.1 GCA_024743355.1 bacterium | reverse complement strand
GGCATCCCGCGGGGCTTCGGCATCCCGCGGGGCTTCGGCATCCCGCGGGGCTTCGGCATCCCGCGGGGCTTCGGGGAACGCAGCCTGAGTGGCAGTCGCATGGGACTCCGGTTTCTGCTCTCCAGCCAATTTCGTTCCGCTCCTGTGCCCTTAAGGGCAGCGCTGTGCAGCATTTTTGCACGGATTTACAAGCACGAAGCGCCAGCAAGTGTGTACTCGATGGCAAGGGAAACTCACTCGCTCACTCGCGGGTCGTGCTCGTATTTTCGGGCGAGCCGCTCGATACAAAATGCTTTGCAGCGTTGCCTTAAGGGGATTTCTGGTTGTCGGCTCGTTCGCAAGGAGGACACCCGCTCCGCGCGGGTCTGAGAGATCGCTTGCAACGCGTGCCAAGCAGTGGTCCCGCTTGGAATGACGCTAAAATAGTGCAATCCCTCGGCTCGGGCCAGTTGTTATCGCTGCGACAATCGGCGATCCTTGCTAGAGGCCAGTGCTTTGTCCTTAAAAAACAAGAATTTGATAGGCGCTGGAAGAAAGGGGCAGAACGCGAAAGCCAGAACGGGCGTCAACCGCTTCGCATTTTGGTATCTGACCGCTTTTTCCATACCACAGGACAAATTCAAACATTTTTTGGAAGAGCGATCCGAGGTTCCATGATTTCCAGACTTAAACCGGGTATTGTTTCCATGCATCATTCTCTAGTTCTTGCATGTTTGTTCAGCCTGATCGCGGCTTGTGCTGCCAGGGCCGATAATTGGTCGCATTGGAGAGGTCCCGAGGGCAATGGCGTTGCCCCGACCGCCAACCCACCGATCGAATGGAGCGACACCAAGAACGTCCAATGGAAGGTCAGGATACCCGGACAGGGTTCGGGATCTCCAGTTGTGTGGGAAAACCAGGTGTTTGTGGTTTCCGCAGTGCCGACCAACCGTCCAGGAAATGGGCAGCTACCGAATTTCGATTTCAAGCTCTTCTGCTTTGATCGCCAGACCGGGGACCTGCGCTGGGAACGAACCGCTACCAACGCCACCCCTCATGAGGAAACGCACAGCACCAATAACTTCGCTTCGGCATCTCCCTGTACGGACGGTGAGCATGTCTACGCCCACTTCGGCTCACGCGGTCTTTTCTGCTTTACCATGCAAGGGGAATTGGTGTGGCAGCGTGACTTTGGCGATATGCGTGCCAGGAATGGCTTTGGAGAGGGAAGTTCTCCTACCTTGATCGACGATATGATCATTGTCCCCTGGGACCACGAAGGTCCTTCGGCGTTGTATGCGCTCAACAAACAAACTGGCGAGACCATCTGGAAGACGGACCGAGATGAGCCGACCAATTGGTCCACGCCGCTCATCATCGACCACGAGGGATCCAGGCAGATTGTCATGAACGGTCAGAACTTTGCCCGAGCTTACGATCTGGCTACAGGTAAGGAGCTTTGGCGTTGTAGCGGTCAAACAGACCGACCAGCCGCTTCCGCGGTTGCCGGAAATGGATTGGTATTCGTCGGAAGTGGATTTCGCGGATACTACTTGGGAGCCTTCAAGCCTAGTGCGAAAGGCGACATTACCAACACATCCGCAGTCGCATGGAGCGTTAATCGCGATACTCCGGATATCGCCTCTCCGCTGCTGTCCTCCGGCAGACTTTACTTCTACAAAGCCAAGACCGGACTGTTGACTTGTGCGGACGCGGAAACTGGCAAGATTCATTACAGCTCCGTGCGAACGGGGTTGAACACCACCTACGCCTCCCCCGTGGCTGCGGCCGGTCGTGTTTATCTCACCGACCGCGAGGGCACGACCGTCGTGATTGAAGATGCGCCCGAATACCGCGTGCTGAGCACCAACTCAGTAGGCGAAACCGTGGATGCCACGCCCGCTCCGGTAGACAACCAGCTGTTCATCCGCGGTGAAAACCACTTGTTCTGCATTGCGGAGTCATAAGAACATATCGCAAAGCCAGGCGCAGCAGCCTTAATCGAGGTTCTCTTCGCTTTATTGGCAAGGCTCACTGTCTGCCACATCCTCGTTCGTTACCATTGGGGATATACATCGAGACCAGTCGCCTAAATCCAACTTGTAAGCGGATGGAATTGCGATGCGAGATGACGAATCGCCAGATTATGACGAGGTTTTTGATTTCGGCGAGGATGAGTACGAAACCATCGACTGCCCGCATTGCGGGAGCGCGATCTATGAAGATGCGCCGGCTTGTCCTCACTGCGGCAACTACCTGACCGATTCAGATCGTGTGGGTCGAACTCAGCCTCTGTGGGTGATCCTAACGGCGATTTTGCTGCTGATGATTTTCGTTTACGCTTTGGTCCGACCCTTTTTGGGGCTCGTCTAGCTGTGCAGTACCACATTCGATTAGCCGTATGGGAGTTTGCCCCGGTTTTCGAAGGCTTAGGCACCAATGAGCCAGAAATCGTGTTATCACGGTTAAGCAAGGAATTGCCAGGAGCTTGATCGAGAGTGCGCTGTCCAGGATCTGCCGCGAACGCCAGCCGGAGCGACCGCGAAAGCCTTGGGAAGTACGGGTTCGCTCTGAGAAAAGCATGGCCAGATGCTGGTGCCAGCTGCCCTCAATGCATCGGCCGATGAAGGACGATGGAGGCCAAGCAGAACAACTCGGACAACTATACCTAGCCTGAATCGCCGGTCCAAAGTGAAATCCGAAGTATGCTCTGAATGCCGTCATTAGAAAGGGACGATAGATGCTGCATCGACAGCTGACAAGCTGGCGAATCAAGCAGATTTCAACGGATTGAATTGAGCATACACGTAGCGTCGTGAAGAAGGAGCGTAATCAATGCTGGTGCTGTCGCGACATAGAGACGAGAGCATCATGATCGGGGATGACGTAGTCATCACCATAGTCGACATTCGAGGCGACAAAGTGCGGCTTGGAATTGAGGCGCCACAGGACATTCCGGTCCACCGCCAAGAGGTCTACGAAGCGATCAAGCGAGAAAACCAAAAGGCTGGACAGGTTCAGCCCGGGGAAACTCGTTCGCTTGGAAACCGACGACGATAGCAACCGATCTTGGTGATCATCAATGCGGATCAATGGAGGCGAGGGCTTGGGCACTCGTCTCCTTTTTTCGTATACGGGCGGAACATTTCCTTGTCCGTCCTGGGAAGAAGAATGGCCGACGGGTCTTTCCTTATTCCTGAAATCGGTTCCATAAACAATGAACGCGCCGGCGCATGTTGCTTAGAACCTATCCGAAAACCATTAGCCGCGGTGCTCTTCGGTTTTCGGCTAGCTTCTCAGCCAAGGCCCACTAGCCAGCAGCCGCCGCAAGGCATGCGTGAGAATTACCGGCACTACATCGGGAAGGCAGATCATGAATCCCTCAATGCCCACGGGCACCTCATTTGTTGGCCAATTTGGAAGTCAGCCGCTGCATGCACGTGATTCTGAGAAACGACCGCAGCATTCTGAGCGGCGGGGTGGACGTGTGCTCACGATCACTCAAGTAGAGGACGCGGAATTCCTGCTTGCTCGATGTCGATCCGCGGTGGAACGTATCCTGTCCACTCTAAGCGAGTTGTCAACGCTCGCTGGATCTTTAGTCCAAGCAAACAATACTCGCCGCTCAGCCTTGGACGAAGCTCAAAAGCGAATCGATGACGGCCTCAAATATATCGCCGATGTAGTGCAGGAAACCGGCGACGATCGACCCGTGAAGACGCTGCCCGAAAGGTTCCTGGATGGATCCTTAGCTCTGCAGCACACCGCCATGGCCAACAAAAGTGTTGCCTTTTGCCAACTGAGTCGAGCCGACTTTTCCCCAGACGAGAGTCTCCCCATCTCGGTTTTCGTTCAGTCTCCAGCCCTGCCGGCTGAGGTGTTGATCCCACGACATGTTTTGGCTGACCAACTGCACTCGCCCATGGATCTGCGGATCCGCGGAACGCAGGGCTGTGAGGATTTTCACTTCAAGGCTGGCACGACCCTCAGACAGTTAGCTGCAACTCTGAATCTATTCGCCGATGCAACGGGAGTATCCGCAAAACTGCAGTCATTGCGGACAGCTTGCCAGGAACCGATGCTCCTGAAGACCAACGAAGGAAATGAACTGTGTCTTCAAAGTCTCCAACCCGGCAGCCAGTCGGTGGTTGCCATCCGTATCGAAAATCATCACCTTGATGAATTGCGAGAAAGCGTCCATTTTGAACAAACTTCCTACGGCCAGGATATGGTCGCAACCATCAACGGAATCCCAGCGAACAGCGTCGGTAACTTGTTGCAAGCTCCAGCCGTCAATCTGGATCTTGCACTCGGGCTCACCCCTGCCTGTGCCAATCTACGCTTCAGTTTCAGCATTGTGGCCGGTGGAATCCAACTCAATACGCCTGGCTTGAACGCCCGTATCGGCATCGATTCGCTGGCCCCCAATCAATTTGGCGGATCCGCGGCGAGACTGTATGAAATTGGCAGTGGGCAAGCTCATAGCCTACACGCCAATGCAGCCGTAACCCTGTCGACTTTGCGGCACGCGGAAACGCAGGCCACGCGACTTTATGATCGATTGCTCGGCTACGAACAGCAACTTCGCCAACAAAGCCTGACGAATGAAAGCCAGCTGAGCAAAGCTCACAAGCTGCCCGGACCTCACCTCGGCTCTCGGACACCATCCAGACCACCTGCGCGATTGGCTGCCCAGAACTCGGCTGGGTCATCACAGTTTGCTCGACCCATTATCGCCACGCCGTCCCATTCGCTGTTCACCTTCGATCCGACGGAAGCCGAGCTGTTTTAAGGGTCGTTCGATCGATAACTGTCGCCTTCGCGCTCCCCCCAAAAAGAAGGCCTCTTTCCGCAGCTTTCGCGGAGCGATTGGCAACCATCAGTCATTAATTGATCGAACCCACTAAACGATGCTATAGAACAGGTGTTGGAACAGCCGCCCTGATGGCCGCCATCTTTCCCACAGATCTAGCACTGCCGGAGTTGCGATCTGGCAAGTCGGATTTTCATCAGACTTCTTTTGCGTTAGCCGTCAGTTAGGATCTTTGACTTCTTTGACGTCAATCGCATCAATCACATCGTCGCCATAGCGACGGTTGGGATCGAATCGATCCCCATAGCGGGCGTCGTAATCACCTTCGGTCGGCCACACCTGGGTGTACCATTGACCTCGCACGGAGCCTGGACCGGTTGCTCCAGTCCAATCATGGGTGGCAGCGCCGGACGGCCCCGCAGCACCAACCATATTCCGCAAGCGAACGTTCATGAGTTCGGCGGTGCCCGCCAAGAAAATGAAGCCGGCGATCAGCAATAGCGTCCAGTGTCCGGTCAGCAAGGCGGTTACTACGAACAACAACGCCATCCAGCGGCCGACCCGAGCAGCGATCTCCGTGGCCCGCAAGTGCGTAGTTCGCATCGCCAACAAAGCCCGCAAAACTCGACCACCATCCATCGGGAAGGCCGGCAGAAGATTGAAGGCGAACAAAAAGATATTGGCCGCCAGCAGTTGTGCCAGAATGTCCATTTGCATTCCCTCGCCCAGCCCAGGTGCGGCTCCACCTGCGGCAACTCCGAGCATGATCAGCAAAAACAGTATGCCGCCCAGAACGACGTTTACGGCCGGTCCCGCTAGAGCAACCACCAGTTCCTGAACAGGCTTTTCTGGCATGCTCTTAAGTCTCGCAACTCCACCAATGGGCAACAGCGTAATGTCCGCGGTTGGGATCCCATAGTGCGCCGCTGCCAAAGCATGCCCGAATTCGTGAGCAACAACACAGGCGAAGACCCCCAGAATGAAAATGGCAGCCGACAATGCGGCGGCTACGCCCGACTGGAGTAAGACAGGGATCAGATAAATGGCTATCAGAGCCCAGAACGTCCAATGAACGTAAACGTCGATCCCGCGAATCGTTGCAATCTTCATAAAGACAATACACCCATCAACATGCTTCGACGATGACGAGGTTACCCCGAACCTCGACAACTCGTACGGGCACACCTTCCTCAACCAGCGTTCCCGATCCGACAACAGGCACAATCTCGAGACCAAACTGGGCTTTGCCGGAGGGATTCAGACGGGTGGTCGTCAGGCCTTGTTGTCCTAGCAAGTGCTCTCGGTGAGAAACGGACTCTCGGTAATCCCTGTCCTCAGGATCTTCGTCCGGTTGAAGTGTTACCCACTTGAGCATCGGCAACCGCTCGAGCTGTTTATGCATGAACAGCAGACCGATCATTCCACCCAAAGCCAGACATGCTGTCCAGAACAAATTGGAAGCCACCTCACTCAACTGGGCTGAATTGGCTGGAAAGATAAACGTTTGACTGGCCAGGACGACGGACACAAATAACATTAGAAGACCACCGATGCCAAAGATGCCGAAACCTGGCACCACAAATAACTCAATCGCCAGAGCCACCAAACCGCCCACGAAGAGCAGGATTTCCAGCCATTCGACGTTCCCGTTCAAGCCCTCAATCCAAAAGAATCCCATAAAGCAGGCCGCGGCCAAGAATCCACCAACGCCCAGTCCCGGGTTGCCCAGCTCCGCCATCAGAGCGAAGAAGCCGATCGTCAACAACAGCTTTGGCAGCCAGCCTTGAGCCAACACCATTTCAATCGACGCGTCCAGCCAGGGAGTGCTCAGCTCGGCGGGCATCTCCGTCAGCCCCAGCCGCCCTAAAGCCGTTGCCGCCGTGTCTTGTATGGAATCTACCAAACGGTACTCCAAGGCAACTTCGTTGCTCACCGGCTCACCGCCGGCTACCTGCTGACGAGCCAACCACTGATCCGCATCGGGCTGTGCGGCGACTTGCCAATTCGCAAACACAGCGCGTTTGCCATTCTCTTGGTGAATGAACTCTTTGACTTGCACATCGGCATCGATCAACACCGACATCAGAGCCAAGGGACGACCCGCCCGTGTTGCCAAGTCGTCCAGCTGCCGCTGAGCATCGTCACTTTGCTGAATGTTCAATGAATTTTCCACATCAGGACCCAAGCTGGATTGTTCAAGCAAAACCACCTCCCGGCAGGTTACCGCAGCCAAACCGATCGGCCCGGATAGTGGCTCGCGAACAATCGCAAAGGTATAGCAGTCCTTAGCGTTCAAATCCGCAACAAAGTCTGCCAAACGACTGGCCAGAGAAAAATTGCATTGCGTCTGCTCAAACTGAAACACAACCAGATTGATGTCCGCTTTGTCT
>JANSWS010000499.1 GCA_024743355.1 bacterium | reverse complement strand
CGCTGTCCACTTGGGACGGAACATCCCTCAAATTCCGTCCAAAGGATCCGATCGGAGAACCGAGCTGCCGAAAGCTGAAAAATCTGGAGCCCCCGACGACCATGCGACCTAGGCTTCAATGATTCCAGAATTACCGGTCTAGAGTGCGGAATACCATGAGATTCATCAGCCGTTTCTTTTCAAAAATGTGGGAAAATGTGGGCGACGGATTCGATTGGCTGATCTACCAGATGGATGTCACCCAATGGGGGATCGTCGCTGCACTGTTTGTGGTAACGGGCTTCATGGCTTTGAAAACCAAATTCTAAGCAGATTCGCTGCGCAGCGTCGCATTCGATAAAACTCCCGGCAAATCCCTGGTTAGCCGTGATAACAGGATTTCTATTGAAGCTGTGCCGTAAGTCCGTCGAAAACCGGAGCTAATGCCCCTGCGGCTAATCTAAATTGCCGCTGTCCAGTTAGGCTCGGTCTCCAGGTCTCAACTCGGCACCCACTCCCAGCCCAGGCGTCTCTAGCAGCCAAAGCTTGGCATAGGTTTCAAGGTACGAAGTCGGACCAGCTTGTAGACCTGGTCGGTGGCGATCATTCTCAGGCTGCGCCCTATCACGAGTTCCTGACCACCAAGAATAACGGTTGACTGCCGCCAGGCTGCATGGCCTCAAGTCTGGCTCTTGGTCCTACATCTTCACTCACCGATAAAGTCTCCGTTTTGCATTGCGATCGCGGTATCCACCCGCAGACAACCCGCACCGACGTGGAGGCTGATTCTCTCGGACACATGCCAAGGCCGGATAACAGAACCGAACCTGCGACCGGAATCCTGCCAAAGTTGATAGTGCTGCAAATCAGATTTTCGATAATGGGAACTGCGAAGAAGGGGCCCCGACGTCGACAGCCTGCTTCTACTGTCCCCGGGGTGTGCTTTTGGTTACACTGAGCGTCCTTCCGAAGGCGGCACACGCAGCCTTCACCTCCGAACAATCCGTTTGTTTGCGACATCACGGGCTCATGATTCAGAAATCATCCGCAACATGGATATGGGTACTGGTTGTGGTACTCATCATCCTGCACCAAGACAATTGGCTTTGGGAAAATGACTACCTTGTTTTTGGATTTATCCCAATCGGGTTATTCTTCCACGCGTGCATTTCCATTGCCGCTTCGATCACGTGGTTCCTAGCAACCAAATTCGCCTGGCCACACGAACTTGAAATGAGTGCCTTTGAGACCAGCGAGACTAGTGACCGCACGGGAGACGCTTCATGACTGAGTTTATCATCATCATGGTCTACCTGAGCCTGTTGCTGGGTCTAGGCCTTTTTGCGAGTCGACTTTTTCGTGGCACTAAAAAGGACTACATGCTGGCCAGTCACTCGATTGGTCCTTTCTTGCTGTTGATGTCGCTGTTTGGCACCACCATGACCGCCTTCGCACTGGTTGGCTCGTCGGGCGAGGCATTTAAAGAAGGCATTGGCGTTTATGGTATGTTGGCTTCCTCCAGCGGCATCATCCATTCGCTGTGTTTTTTCGTCGTCGGTGTGAAACTGTGGTCTTACGGACGCAGGTACGGCTATACGACACAGATCCAGTATTTCCGTGACCGGTTAGATCACGACGCGATCGGGCTGTTGATGTTTCCCATCCTGGTCGGCTTGATCATTCCATACCTGTTGGTTGGCGTCATTTCTTCCGGCACGGTCATTCAGAGCATGACCGGCGGTGCGTTTACGTCGTTGTTCCCGTCGCAGAATCCGGCTATCAATGGTGGCTTGCCGCCCTGGCTGGGCTCATTGATCATCTGTGCCGTGGTACTGATTTACGTCTTCTTCGGAGGCATGCGTGGTACGGCTTGGGCCAACGCGTTTCAGACGATTGTGTTCATGATTTTGGGCGTGGTGACGTTCTTCGTTATCGCCTACAAACTAGGCGGTCAAGACAGCTTGATCGACAACCTGCGAACGGCCAGCGAGGCTGTTAGCATGGAGAAGACCACTCGAATCGAAATGTCGAAGACCAAGTTCTTTACCTATCTACTGATCCCATTATCAGTAGGCATGTTCCCACACTTGTTCCAACACTGGTTAACCGCAAGGAGCGCTTCTAGCTTTAAATTGCCCATCGTGGCGCACCCCCTATTCATCATGATCGTGTGGGTCCCCTGCGTACTGATCGGCGTTTGGGCCACCACAAGCCTGGTGCCTGCCACGCCTCCACTACCGAAGATTCCAGGTACGAACGTCGTCAACGCGAACGCTGTCCTAGCGTTTCTCGTGAAGACTCAAACGACTCCGATTTTGGGAGGTCTGTTAACGGCGGGTATTCTGGCTGCCATCATGTCCAGCTTAGACAGCCAATTCTTGTGTATCGGCACCATGTTCGAAAACGATTTGGTGACTCACTACTTGGGCAAGGATCGCTTTACGGATCACCAGCAACTGTGGATCACACGCGGCTTCATCGTGGGGATTGTTGCGGTTACCTATTTGTTGAGCTTGTCCAATCCAAGTAGTGTATTCGCGTTGGGTGTCTGGTGCTTTAGTGGTTTCGCCAGCCTCTTCCCGTTGGTGTTTGCAGCTCTATATTGGCGAAAGTTGACCGTTGCAGGGGCTTACGCCGGTGTGTTGGCAACGATTCTGTCGTGGAGTTACCTCTTCTGGAAATCCGACTTCGCTGCCAACCGTACCTATACTGTGGATATCTCATTCGGTGGAGAGACTTACGAAACCATGCCGGTGGTCAGCATCTTTCTTTGCTCGACCATTGCCATGGTGATTGTGTCGCTGATCACTAAGCCACCGCGCGACGAGGTGCTTGACAAGTTTTTTCCCAAACATGCCAGCTAGTCGTATTGCATTGATATGCAGGAAGTTGGCCGTGGAAAATAACGCTGACATTGGTTTAGGGCGAAAGATCAAAGATTGTGGCACGTGCCTCTGAGCTTTGCTGTCCAAGCTTCGGCGGTCAGAGATTTGCCCCAATTTGGTTCTGGAGAGAAAACCGGGCATGGCCTGGATTGGCTGCCGCGGCGTGAATCAATTCAGCATTCGGATCTTGAGCGCCGAGCATTCATGAAGCGAGCCAATGGATCATTCAGCCTGCCAACTTGCGAACGAATTGATCGGCTGTATCGCTGCAAGCGAGACGCTGGAGGACTTTCGCACGCAAGCCCTGGCAGCCATCAACGCGACTTTTACCGACGCCCGCGTGGCTTGGGTTCACCAGCAGGGCGAGCGCTGGTCGGTGGCGGGAACGGCCGGATCGCTAGCCAAGTTGCCAATTGACCTGGCGGCTACCGCCAGCGAGCAGATGGAAGTCGTGCGCGGTGAGAACTGGCTGGCCGTTCCGGTCACCAGTCGCGGTCTGAGCGCGGAAGTATTGCTGCTGACCCCAGCTGCAACCATCGATGCTGAGGAAGCCGTGCAAGTGGCCCAGCTGCTACGCAGCGGCGTGGCCATCGCCCGCAATCAAGTTTCGCAGCATCAGCGTGTTTCTCATTTGGAAACACTGCTTCAACTTGCCGGTGAGTGGCGAAACGCAGAAGATTTGTCCGATCTATTGCGGCACATGGCACACGCAGCCGCACGCGTATTGAAGGCCGAACGGGCCTCGATATTTTTGTGGGATCGCAAGCGACGGCAGCTGGTTGGTCATCCTGCCATGGGTGTCGAAGGCGAACCGCTACGCATTAAAGACGACCAAGGTGTTGCCGGCCGAGTGTTGCAGTCCGGCGAGACCGTTCGCTGGGATGAATCACAAGATCCTCAAACGATCGACGCGCGCGTAGGACAAAAGCTGGGCTATGTTACCCGTTCGCTAGTGGCCGTTCCCTTGCAAGACCATCAAGGCCAGACGATTGGTGTATTCGAAGTACTGAATCACCAATCCGGGCGTTTCAGCGAGGAGCACGCGAGCTTTTTGGAACAGTTGGCCGAGCATGCCTCTGCTGCCTTGGAGAATACCCAACACATTCAGAGTCTGGTCCAAACGACGGAGCGACTGGTCAAAAGGGCCTCGGATGAATTACAGCTTGTCGGCCAGTCGCCGCAGATCGTCGCCCTTCGCGATACGCTGGCCCGCGTCGCACCTACCGAGCTGGCCGTGCTGGTCCTGGGCGAGAACGGAACCGGCAAGGAAGTAGTCGCCCGTAGCTTGCATTTGCAGAGCGCGCGAAAAGACCAAGCTTTCGTTGCCGTCAACTGCGCGGCAATCGCCGAGTCTCTGCTGGAGAGCGAGCTTTTCGGCCATCAGAAAGGGGCGTTCACCGATGCCATATCCGACCGCGCCGGCAAGTTTGAGATCGCCGCAGGCGGCACCTTGCTCTTGGACGAGATCGGGGAGATGAGCCTGGCGGGACAAGCAAAATTGCTTCGCGTACTGGAAGACAAAGTCGTGGTACGTGTCGGTGGCTCCGAATCCATTCATACCGACGTGCGTATCATCGCTGCCACCAATCAAGATTTGGTCAAGCTGGTTAGAGAAAAACGTTTTCGGGAAGATCTTTATTTTCGGCTCAACGTCGTCACTCTACAGTTACCTCCGCTGCGAGAAAGAGGCGAAGACATTCTGGTGCTGGCCAATCACTTTCTGGACCAGTTCGCGCACCAAATCGGCAGACCCAAACCCGAGCTCTCCGATGCGGCCAGCAAGCGCCTACTCTCGCATTCATGGCCCGGCAACGTGCGCGAACTGCGAAATCTGACAGAACGCATTTCTTACTTGACGAAAAACCAAGTCATCGAGGAAACCGACCTAGCCTTCGTTCTGTCTCCCGCCTCCTCCGGGGACGTATCCAGCGTGCCTTCGAATATGACACTCTCTGATGCGACGCATGTATTCCAACGTCGTTATATCGAAAGGCACATTGAAGCCGCCCAGGGCAATCTTGCTCGGGCCGCGAAGCAACTGGGAATGCACCGTTCCAACCTTTATCGCAAGATGGGGCAACTTGGGATGGAGCGTGACGACTGACGTCGCGGGATAGAGCGAATGGCGTATTTTTCAGAGACCAACGTTAGATAGTTTGCTTCACCAGCGCAGCTTCCGTTTGCTTTAGAATTGAGAGCGGCTTCGCTCTCGAGCCAGAGCATTTTAGGTTTTCACATAGTCGCCGCTCG
>JANSWS010000084.1 GCA_024743355.1 bacterium | reverse complement strand
TTTCAAAGCAGCCCGGCGGTGCAGGCACAAGAGCAGCGATTGCTGGAGGCTCAAAATCGCTATTGGAAGTCGGAGCAGTTGTATATGCAAACCGACTTGACGGAACAACTTTCGATCGTCCATCCAAACGGAATTGTGGTTCAGCCTTTGGCGATGAGAAACGCATCCACGCCGTTTTGGAGTCGAGCCGACAGGGTCAAGTCCTGCGAATTTGACTTGACTGTACCTCCGTCCCAGATCGAAAGGGCGGAGTTGAGCGTTTGCGTCTGGGATGGCGGAGCGGGTGAAATTGAAGACTACTTTCAATTCAATGGACACGCTCTGTCGGTCGCGGGGCAAGGAAACCACGACGTGCTGTATTCACGAAATCCCTTAGATCCATCTTGGCTGAATCCAGGCATGAATTCGGTACGCCTGCATTCGTCGACCGAACACCACGGAATTGAAGTTCTTTATCCTGGCCCCGAACTATGCATCCGCTACCGCTCCACAACTTCGACTCATGATCTCAATCGTCAATCTGCTGCCTTTGCCGCCGCGGGAGCCGAGGCGGGGCAAACGGATTGGGATGCAGTAGGCGTCGAGAATGCCCGGCAGGGATTCGCTGCTTTACCGGTGTTTGGTACGGGTCCAAAAAACATCGATGTACAGCCGCTCCAGCTTGGAGAGATACCCGCTCGCATCTATCGTTCCGACGCATCAGCCACGGGGGACGCACGCTGTATCCTGTATTTTCACGGTGGAGGATGGGTGCTCGGCGATCTGGAGACTCACGATGCTCTTTGTCGCAACCTGTGCCAGAGCGCGCAGGCAACCGTAATCTCGGTCGCATATCGACGAGCTCCCGAGCATAGCTACCCAGCAGCCTTTGACGATTGCTATCAGGCAACACTGTGGGTCGCCCGCCACGCCTCTTCGCTTGCGATCGACAGCCATCGTTTACTGCTTGCTGGCGATAGCGCGGGTGGAAATTTGGCAGCGGCGGTGGCCTTAATTTGCCGCGATGAAGGGCTGCTAGCTCCGGCCGGGCAGATTCTGATCTATCCGGTGTTAGATGCAACATGCTCTTCGCCTTCCTATCAAGAATATGCGCAAGGGTTTGGTTTAACCCGCCAGGACATGCATTGGTTTTGGCGGCAATATCGCGGGCAGCAAAATCTGGACGCCTACCTGTCTCCGTTACACGCAGCGTCACTAGCGGGTCTGCCTCCTACTCTCATAATCACTGCCGAGTGCGACGTTTTGCGAGACGAAGGGGAAAGCTATGCGGAACGTTTGAAAGCAGCAGGCAATGAGGCAACCCTAAGTCGCTATCCGGGCGTCATTCATGGATTTGTTCATTTCTCCGGAGCGATTGATGAGGGCAAGTCTGCGGTTGAAGAGATTGCAAAGTGGATCCAGGCCACCGCCCCATGAAATCTCCACGATTGAGCTCTGACCGCGTCCATCAGCCCTCATCCCAAAGCTGCGGCTCCGGCAACTCGGCGGACTCGCCTTTAGCCTGAAAACCGAGCGTCCAATCGGCAAATTCCGCCTGTTGCTTCTGCCAATCGGACTTATGTTCGCAGAGCGAGAACGCGAATTCATCATCCAATTCCAGATGATAGCCGTCCAATAGCTCGAAGGCGGTTCCCAATAACCCATGATCCATCGCATCACATAACGGACATCCACAGCTCTCCGCATGCTGCTGCACCCGCGACTCTTCCAGCTCCTGCATTCCCACTACCGGAGCGCTATAAGCCCGTGGCACGCGTCTTCGCGAATACTCCATGATGACTCTGGGACTATGCCCACCTTCGTAGGATTCAGACAGCCAACGCTGACCTATCTGTTGCAGATGTGCCGTGAGCAAGCGTCTTTCACGGCGACGTCGACCTTTTCGACTTTGCCGCAAAGGCCAAATGCTCTTCTTTTTGACCGAGCCCGAGAATGAGGCGGGTGCGACATGGCATACGCACCAATCCCACCCCGCCTCGATCAAAACTCGGCACAGGTCGAAATGTAGAATCAGCTCTTCCCGTGATACCGGTGAGCTTTCGCCGCCACATATTCCGGCGGGCAGTGCGACCATGTCTAACCCGGCCGCATGCCTCCGCCGCTGTGCATGAATCAGTCGCTCCAACCAATCGTGAGCTCCGTGCATGCACTCGCGTGGAGTACGTCCCGCTAAAAGCGGATGCGGCGTCATCAACCAATCGCGGTGTACTTCCACCGTGAAGCGATAACGCCTACCTCGGTCGTGTTCAGCATCTGCCTTTTGCCAGTTGGGATTGTGCACCGCTTCCAGTAATCTGGTCGATAAACCTTCGTACAACGGCAGGCCGAACAAGACGTCTCGACTTGCCTGAGGGGATACGGCGATCGGCTCCGGTTGCCAACCATCGCCGTCCAATACATAGTAATTGTGAGTCTCCCACCATGGAGGCAAGGAAACAGCCACGGGATACTCGGCTTCATCCTCAACACCGGTCAAGCGGTAAGTGATATCTCTTTCGAACTCGACATCGGCTCCTCCCAGAGCCACACACTTCCGTAGCAGGTCGATCACTAAACAGTTGGAATGCAACAGCAGCTGCTCCCAAAGCATCTCAGAGTTCGCGCTCTGCCAGCCAAGATCTTCTAGCCGCTCAGCCACTAAGGGCGTTCGGTAGCGAGGCCAACAACACGCCATCTCCCGCCAGCTAGCCGGGTCCTCCGAAGCCAAGGCCAATGTGGTCACCGCTGGTTCGAACTCCAGACCTTCCACCATCCGCGCACCTTCCGCGTCCACTACAACCACAAGCATCTTATCCATCGCACTTCTCCCGTTTTCTAATCTCTTACAAAACTCGTTTCCAACACTGGGGAATTCCAAGATCGCCAATGTCGGCCTGCATCCATCCAGCGGAGGCTGAACAACTAAGTAACTGACGGGGAAGTACGACGCGCCTTACATCAAAAATGAACATTTAGAAAAAAACGATTTTTCACGTGCCGTCTGGGCGTTGGCCATGTAGCCAAAATCAGAGCCCTCGGAGCCGTTGCAACATTTTCCGGGACACATTGTTACAGTTCGTGGCGGTCCGCAGCGGGATTCCGCGAGTTAACGAACGAAGTGGCAAAAGCTCGAGGCTGATGCGGACTTGTACCCTGGCATTCGACCAGCCTAGCGAGATGTCATTCGCAGAGTTTTATTCTCGTATTCAGTTGGAGGCGAAGAAGATGCCGCTTGGGGCCAGACCACCTGTTCTCGCTATTTCGCTCATCTTCACATCATCACTCTTCGGTCAAGCAGCGAATTTTCAGGACACTAAGTCCGCGGCCGCCACTGAGTCGAAGCAGGCTCGACCAGATGGCACAGCTCCCAGGTTGACGTCTTTTACGGCGGACATGATTGAACAGGGAAAACACAGCGTCAACGCGTTCTGCGGGCGATGCCATGGACGCGATGGTCGAGGCGCTAAAGGCCCCGATCTTACGGATGGCATTTATTTGCGGGGGCCTATGACGGACCAAGAAATCGTCGACATCATTGCAAATGGTCGGTCGGGTACAGGGATGATCGGTTTCGGAGCAGACTACGAGGATTATTATCTGCCCGTTGTAGCCTATATTCGTGCGGAAGAGGCCAAGGCTAAAGGAAAACCGCAGGGGCCCAAGGGCGACATCGCGCGAGGAGAAGCGATCTACAAGAAACAGCAGTGCGGTGGTTGCCACTGGCTGAATCGAAGCGGTGGTCGGTTAGGGACGGACCTGACCCACCTTGCAGCCACCGCCAACTTCGTACGCCAAAAGATTCTATCGCCCGACCAAGAGATTGATAGACTCCACCAGAAGGTCGTTCTGCTGCACTCAAATGATCAGGTCACAACTGGTAAACGTCTGCGCGAAACAGAGCACGACATCTTGATCATTGATGATCAGGAAAATTTACGATCCATAAGGAAATCAGACCTGGAAGGTGTGCGTTATTCGTCGAAGTCAATTATGCCTAGTTACAAAGATGCGCTGTCACAACAAGAGATTGAAGATCTAACCGCCTACCTTGTTTCTCTACAGCAAAAGCCAGCCCAATGAACACTATACCTCGCTCAATTTATGGCGTTCTGGCATGGGTTGTCTGTGCCACAATCACCACAATTCCAGCCACGCGCTGCTTGGCTCAGGAAGCGGCGAAGTCAACAGCGGACAGCCCGGCGATCAGCAAAACAGGTGATGATCCTTCAATTCGCCGATTGAAGGTCTCGGGCGTGACTTACTCACAGATCTTGAACGCCCAAAATACGCCTGGCAATTGGCTTACGTATTCCGGTCAGTACAACAGTCAACGTTATTGCCGACTTGAGCAAATCACAACCGAAAACGCGGACCAGCTTCGCTTGAAATGGGCAAGACAGTTTCCAATTACCGAAGTCTTTGAGTGTTCGCCGCTTGTGGTCGACGGCATCATGTTCGTTACTCTACCCGAGAACAAAGTCAGGGCACTTGATGCTCGAACCGGGCTCGTATTTTGGGAGTATGACTATGTGCTGCCACCGAAGTTGGCAATTTGCTGTGGTAAAGTCAATCGTGGAGTCGCAATTCTCGGCGACAGTTTGTTCATGGGAACCTTGGACGCGCATTTGGTGGCGATTGATTCCAAGACCGGCAATGAGATCTGGAAAAAGCAAATCGCGGAAGGAAACAATGGCTATAGCCTGACCGGTGCTCCGCTAGTTGTAAAAGACAAAATCATCATTGGAGTTGCGGGCGGCGAATACGGCATCCGTGGATTTCTTGCGGCCTATGATGCAGCGACAGGGGAACAGGTGTGGAAAACTTACACGATCCCAGGTCCTGGTGAGCCCGGCAACGAGACTTGGGAAGGAGACTCATGGAAGATCGGTGGGTCTCCGGCTTGGATGACGGGCTCGTTTGATCCTCAACTCAACCTGCTCTACTGGGGCACGGGAAATCCCGGTCCTGACTGGAATGGTGAGGTTCGAAAAGGAAAGAATCTCTATTCAGACTGTGTGCTGGCCATCAATCCGGACAACGGTAAGATTTGCTGGCACTTTCAATTCACTCCACACGACGTCCATGATTGGGACGCTTGCCAGATACCAGTATTGTTGGATACGGAGTATCAAGGCCAAGTTAGAAACTTGCTGGTGTGGGCAAACCGCAACGGATTCTATTATGTCTTGGATCGCAAGTCCGGGGAATTCCTGCATGCTCAGGCGTTTGCTTATCAAACCTGGGCAAAGGGTATCGACGCAGATGGGCAACCGATCCGGAACCCGGGCATGGAGCCCAGCAAAGAAGGCACGTGGGTCGCCCCCGATATCAGCGGAGCCGCGAATTGGTACTCGCCCAGCTACAGTCCCAAAACGAACCTCTTTTACCTGATGGCTTTTGACGGGGAGGCCAAGTATTTTATGACAGAGGATCCAGAATATATTCCAGGCATGCCATTCATGGGCGGTGGCGGTACAGCCAACGAATTCGAAGAGTTCGTTCCTGAAAATTACACGAGTGCGGTGCGAGCATTGAATCCCACTACTGGCGACAAGGTCTGGGAATATAAAGTTCAACCAAAGTCCACATCGGGAATTCTTTCAACCGCGGGAAATGTCGTATTTGGTGGTACCAAGCAAGGCTATTTCTTCGCACTGGATGCAGAATCCGGTGAGGAGCGCTGGAAGACAAACCTTGGTGGCTGGGTTCACGCAGCACCCATCAGTTACGAAGTAGAGGGTCAGCAATACATCACTATCGCGGCTGGAAGTTCACTCTTTACCTTTGGCCTTTAATATTGTTCCATGACGGCAACTGCAGTTTTGAGAGTTGAGAAAGGGGCTTCAAGAATTCTGCCCAATAGCCTGCGGCAACGTGGTGCTTTTACCCTGGTGGAATTGTTGGTGGTTCTGTCGGTGATCGCAATTCTGGTATCTCTCTTGCTCCCAGCTGTGCAAATGGCCCGCGAGGCGGCACGTAGAATTTCTTGCCAGAATAATTTCAAACAGCTGGGATTGGCGATGCACAATCACTACGCCGCCTTTCAACAGTTCCCGCCCGGGAGAGGTACTCCCTTTCCCGGAACCTTTTCAGCCCACGCCTATCTGCTGCCCTACTGCGAAGGCTTGGCATTCAACTTGATTGACTTCCATTCTCCTCCTATCACTTTCACACTCGCCGGCGGCAAAGTCTTGGACGGCTCCAACAATTTTGCCGCAGCCACCGCGGTGCTCCCAATCTTTCAATGTCCGAGCGATCCCAATCAGAATGGCCGGCTCTTAAATTCCGAGTTCGCCGCCACGAACTACGCAGCTTGCTCGGGAAGTGGACAAGTGGATTACGGATCTCTGACCGATGCCGATGGCGTCTTTTTTAGTGGCTCCAACATTCGCTTCCGCGACCTAACGGATGGCTCCTCGCATACGGTCGCATTCAGCGAACGCCTAGTTGGCCAAGGTATTGCCGTGCCGGTGACCGGACAAGTGGCAACGGATGATCGCCAGCAACCACAAACGGTCATGTGGGAAATCAGTAGCCCAGCAATCACAACTCCCTCAGCCTGCGCGGATCGCAGCAATGGCAACTGGTACGTGCAGCGAGGAGAAAAGTGGATCATGGGGAACTACGGCAACACACTTTACAATCACTACTATGCCCCCAACGCACGGCGGGTCGATTGCATGAATATTCGGCAACAAAGCGGTCTGATGTCAGCCCGCAGCGCTCACTTGGGAGGTGTCGGCGTGTTGCACTGCGACGGAAGCGTGCATTTTGTCAGCGATTCCATCGATCTATCCATTTGGCGCGGAATGGCATCGCGAGACGGCGGGGAAATACTTCCTTAACCTCCGCAGATAAGCCGACGCTGCGAGGCCGACGCTGATTGCTTCCGGGCAACTAATTCGCAGATTGCAGACTCTCGCGAATTTGACGGGCCTTCTCAATGAAAGCACCCAATCTTCGATTCTCAGGCACCTGCTCATAAAGCGGCTCGAAGTGCCCCAGAGCCGCTTCCACAGACTCGCGTGAAGAATCTAAATGCCCAGCTCGACTCAAGATCTCTGCCTGGGTGAGCCGCGCTAAGCCAACGATTTCTCGGTTGCTACGCATATCGCTGTTCTGCAGCAATTGCTCCGCCGTGCTGAGCGCCTGTTCAGCGATCTCCAGGGCTTGCCCCCACCGTTCGGATCCGCCTAATGAGCTCAACAATGCTTGATCGATCAAGGCTTCCGCGTAATTGGCGTGAAAGCCGTTCGACATCGGATAGTCTGCATGCAGTTGCTCCATCATGCTCACGGCCTCGGCAATCTGACTGGTGTGACTCTCCAAGTCAGGCAAGTCTGCTGGTGGAGCGCCGCGGGCGGAACTTCGAGCGTCCCAGTGCAGCAATCGCGACAGAGCATATTGAAAGTTCCGCGAACCGGGCTTCTGCTTCAGAATACTCCGAGCCTGACCAATAGCTTTAGAAAAAAGCGGCCGTGCGTCCGCGTATTGATTCAATTCGTCGGTGATCAGGCCTTGCCAGGCCCGAGCCAACAGCCAACTCGTGATGTCCGCATCTGACTTGGACTTGCCGCGTACCACCTCCCCCAATAATTCCACACTGCGATCCGCCGACTGCAAAGCCTTTGCGTAATCCATGGCATCATAATGCAATCCAATATCCGCCAGCCGCGCATAGGCCTCGAAGTAATCCACTTTCAGATCATCGCGATCGAGTGTTCGAAGCTCGCTCAGAATCGACAGACTTTCGTCCAGGGCCAAACGGGCGTCACCGAGCTTGCCATCCGTTTTCTGAATACCACACAAATCGCGGAGCATTAAAGAGAGTTGGCGCTTGTCCAGGGCGGAATCGTCCGTGTCTCGAATGATCTCCCGCTGAAGCTGAATTGCTTGCCGCATTTGCTCCTCTCCCTGAGAGGCTTGATTGGTCCGAACTTTCTGATTCGCAGCCAACCACGCCGAATGCGCTAGATAGCCGCGGATCTCCCGATCTTCGGGCAAAGCCGAATGAAGACGCTCCAAAGTGGTGAAGGACTCCTCCATGATGCGATTGCGAAATTGCTCAAGCCCAGGCGTCGAACTCAATTCAAGCTCCGCGGAATTCAGCGAAGCAACTGCGAGATCCCGTAAGTCAGCCTGGATCGCGGTGAGTTGTCGATTCTTGTTCGAAACAATCAAGCCGAAGATGAGCAGTGCGGGGATACTTACCAACAACACAGCCAAAATGGACGCTACCCAGGCACGATGTCGCTTGGCCAGGCGCATCGCCCGTTTCGGCCATGGCTCGGGATAGGCCTGAACCGGGACATCCGCCAGCCAACGTTCCAGGTCATCCATCATCAGCGCGGCTGTTGGATAACGGTCCGCAGGCTCCAATGACATTGCCTTCTCACAAATGGCGACCAATGCGGGGTCAACCGTGGGATTACGTTCCTTGACCGGAACAAACTTGCCACTGCGAACCTGCTCGATCATCTTCACCGTCGAGCTTTTCTCGATGGGAGTCTCACCGGTTAAGACGCAATAGAGGGTAGCCCCCAAACAGTAAACATCCGAGGCCGGCCCCAGTTCGTCCACCAACCCGTTTGCCTGTTCGGGACTCATGTAGGAAAGAGTGCCCACCACCGAACCAAAACGAGTCTCTGACGACCCCTCGCCTGAAGTGGGCACGACCGTTTCCTCGTCGTTTCGTTGCACCGTCCGATCACGACCGATGCTTTTTGCCAGTCCCCAATCAACCACCAGCGTTTCGCCGTACCGTCCCAACATAATGTTGCCAGGCTTTAGGTCGCGATGTAGCACTCCTCGGCTGTGGGCATAGTCGATGGCCTGACAAACGTCGACCAGTCTTTGTATCAGGTCGCGGAACTGACGCCGTCGCAGATCCACATCAAGCGATTGTTCTTGGCTGTCATAGAATTCTCGAATCGCATCTTTGAGACTATGTCCGCGAATGAAACGCATCACGTAGAATGGGGTTCCAGACTTGCTCTGACCCAAGCTATAGACCGGCACAATTCCGGGATGTTCCAGTCTGCCGGTAATCTCAGCTTCCACTAGAAATCGCGAACGACTGGTTTCACTATCCGCATAGCTCGAACGAATCTCTTTGAGAGCTACTTCGCGATTCAACTCGTTATCACGGGCTACCGAAACGATTCCTAGACCCCCGCGCGCGTGCGGTCGCAGGATATGGAAGCGGTTTGCGCTATCGCCGCTGATGGCGGGCCTTGGTCGATTTCCGGCTGCCAGCGGCTCGGCCGAAGACGATCTACCGCCCGTGTCGATCGTCTGCTCCGCGTCTCTCAGTTTCTTGGCTCGGTCAAAAACCTGCGTGACATCCGATTCCTGCAGGAGTTCCATGGCTTTTTGCACGGAGCTAATCGAGCTCAAGGAAGCCAAACTCTTCTCGACGCTGCGGTCGTGCAATTCCAAGTGTCGGGCGGCCAGGTCCGCTAGAAATTGGCATTGCGACGCATCGATCAACTGATGTTCCAACAGTTGCGTTTCTAGCGTCGGTCGCCGATCCGATAACCAACGTTGCAAAGCATCGATCAACTGATCGCGGGTAATAAAATCCATCTGCATGGCCAGAACGCCAACAAGCAGATTGCGATCTCTTTCGGGTTCTGCCATGTGAATCGCAAGATTTCGTCAGAGTCAAACGGCAGATCGCCGCAATCCCCAAATCATAGCGGCGTGAGCACTCCGCTTCCAAGCTAACTATTGGAACCGGAGCGCAGGTGCAATTCAACCGAAAACTCGCGCTCTCGTCTGGCTTTGCCTTCACCCATCGAACAACGGTTCGGAGAACCGTACCACACTCAAAACGATTCAAGTACGCTCGCGAACCAGCGCAGCGCCGTTCCAACCGTCGAGGACTCATTTCACTCGGAACGCCCGCGCAACCCAGATCTCCAAAGAGCGAACCTAGGTCGACAAGCCGCCGGTATCAGGCGTCGGGCTTCAAGACCCAGGTATCAGGAGTAAGGCGTAAGAAGTAAGGCATCAGGCATCAGGCATCAGGCATCGGATACCAGCTCTCAGTTCTAGCAACTAGCAACTAGCAACTAGCAACTTCTTCCAGTGCGGAACGCACGACAGGAATTAGCCTTGGACTTTAGTCCAAGGTCGAAGGCAATCAAATTCAATCCAGTCGCGAAGCGACGACAGGAAAGGAAACCAGAGACGACCACGGAATTCCCTTTCCGTAACGCACCCTGGATGTCCTGCTCTTGTCTGGCGATTCTCTCACCCATCCAAGAACGGTTCGGAGAACCGTACCACACTCAAAACGATTCAAGTAGGCTCGCGAACAAGCGCAACGCCGTTCCGGCCACGCTAGGACTCGTTTTACTCGGAACGTTCGCACAACGCGGATCTCGAAGGGACCAGGCCCGACTCCTGAGGCATCCGATTTGCGACTCTCATCTCTTCTTCTTGCCCGCTCTGCGCACAGCGAATGCCGGACGGCATCCGGCATCCGCGATGTAAACGCATCATGGAGACAACTGAGCAACGATGCTGTCATCGCCTGTACGAACTGTCCATTCTCAACGGGCTGAAACCAGAGCTTCCTTGGCGTTCTCCGCTTGCTGCAGATCAAAGCGGTCCAGATTCATCACCTTGGTCCAGGCAGCCACGAAGTCTTTCACAAACTTCTGCTTTCCGTCTTCGCTGGCGTAAACTTCTGCGATCGCTCGCAGTTGCGAATTGGAACCAAAGATGAGGTCCACACGTGAACCCGTCCACCTGAGCTTGCCGGTCTGGCGATCGCGTCCTTCGTAAAAGTGCTCGCACACCGACGACTGCTTCCACTCCAGATTCAAATCCAGCAGATTGACGAAGAAATCATTGCTCAACGTCCCGGGGTTATTGGTAAAGACACCCAATTGCGGGAAGCCTGAATTGGTATCCAGGACTCTCATGCCTCCTACCAGCACGGTCATTTCGGGCGCCGTCAGAGTTAGCTGCTGAGCGCGGTCCACCAGCAATTCCTCGGCGGGGCGATCATGCTGGTGTCCGAAGTAATTTCGAAATCCGTCCGCGGCAGGCTCCAAGACGGCAAAGCTTTCCACGTCGGTCATCTCCTGGGAAGCATCGGCTCGTCCGGGGGTGAAGGGGACCTGCAAGTCCTGACCAGCCTTCTTGGCCGCGGCTTCGATGGCGGTGCTTCCCCCCAGCACAATCAGGTCCGCCAGTGAAACCTGTTTACCACCGGCTGCATTCGCATTGAATTCCTGCTGGATCGCCTCCAAGGCCTTCAATACTTTGGCAAGTTTCTCCGGCTGATTAACTTCCCAATCCTTCTGCGGTGCCAAACGGATGCGACCACCATTGGCCCCCCCGCGATAGTCACTGCCACGAAAGGTCGAAGCCGACGCCCAGGCTGTCGAGACCAAATCTGAGATGGACAAGCCTGAACCGAGAATCTTAGTTTTAAGCTTTGCAATATCGGCTTCGTCAATCAAAGCGTAATTGACGTCCGGAATAGGATCCTGCCAAATTTGCGGCTCTGGAACCCATGGCCCCAGGCACCGCGAAACAGGTCCCATATCGCGGTGCGTGAGCTTGTACCAAGCTTTGGCAAAGGCTTCTTCAAATTGCTCGGGATTCTCGTGAAATCGTCGAGAGATCGGTCCATAGATCGGATCCATCTTCAAGGCCAGGTCGGTCGTGAACATCATGGGTGCGTGAGACTTTGTGGCAACGTGGGCGTCGGGAACGGTACCCTCTGCGGAGGCATCCGTGGGTGTCCACTGCCAGGCACCGGCGGGGCTTTTCACCAGACGCCAATCGTAGGCGAACAGGTTCTCAAAATAGCCGTTTGACCATGTGGTTGGCGTCGAAGTCCAAGCCCCTTCGAGTCCGCTGGTGATGGTGTCTTCGGCATTGCCTTTGCCATAACGGTTCTTCCAGCCCAGACCCTGCTCTTCAATACTGGCACCTTCAGGCGCAGCTCCTACATATTCATCCGGATTTGCAGCACCATGCGCTTTGCCAAAGGTGTGACCACCCGCGATCAAGGCGACGGTCTCCTCATCATTCATGGCCATGCGGCCAAAGGTCTCGCGGATGGCTTTGGCGGCGGCAAGCGGATCCGGCTTTCCCTTCGGTCCTTGAGGATTCACGTAGATGAGCCCCATCTGAGTTGCTGCCAGAGGATTCTCCAACTGCTGTTCGTTGCTGTAACGCTTGTCGCCCAGCCAAGTGCTTTCCGGACCCCAGTAGACATCTTGCTGCGGTTCCCAAACATCTTCGCGACCGCCCGCGAAGCCCATCGTCTCAAATCCCATAGACTCCAACGCGCAATTGCCTGCCAGGATCATCAGGTCAGCCCAAGAGATACTGCGACCGTACTTTTGTTTAATGGGCCACAGCAGGCGTCTCGCCTTGTCGAGGTTGCCATTGTCGGGCCAACTATTGAGAGGCGCGAATCGTTGCGTTCCATCCGAGGCACCGCCGCGGCCGTCGGCGACCCGGTAAGTGCCGGCGCTGTGCCAGGCCATGCGGATGAAGAGTGGTCCATAGTGTCCATAGTCAGCGGGCCACCATGCCTGAGACTCTGTCATCAGGGCTTCAATGTCTTTCTTGACGCTCTCCAGATCCAGCTTGGCGAACTCCTTGGCGTAATCGAAATCTTCGCCCATCGGATTGCTCTTGAGCGAATTCTGATGCAGGATGCCAAGGTTCAATTGGTTGGGCCACCAATCGCCGTTGGACATAACACCAGCCGCCGTGTGTCGATCGGACGGAGCTTTCATCTCGCCGCCAATCACCGGACACTGCTCGATGCCGCTAGCGGCTGAACTGGCCGCCACGTTCTTGGTACTCTCTTGACCGTACAGGGGAAATGCCATGCCTAGCATTGCCACTCCGGTAAGCACTTTGAGAAACTTCAGCCTCATACTCTTGTCGCCTCCTAAGATTCATGCGGGTTGTTGTGGTCGATCTGCACATCCGCGATGTACAGACCGCTATCGATACCTTGAACTATAGGGGACGAGCCGAATTATCCCAATGCATTTACGTTCTTTCTATCATGCATGCGATGCATGGCATAGAATACCTGGGGTTGGCAGACCGCTAACCCGCGACTCCCGCATGATAATGCCGGCAAGAGAGTCTCTGGAGGTGGAAAACCGGGCGGGGCGGCCCCGGTGGTGGCCGATCCATCGAATGCAAAATACAACGCAAAGCATTGCGTCATGCATGTAATGCATGGTTATCAGGAGCGCGTGACGTGGAATTGGATCAACTGCGTTATTTCTTACGAGTGGCCGAGCGGCGAAATTTCACCCGCGCCGCCGAAGAATTGCTTATCTCTCAGCCAGCCCTAAGCCGCTCGATACAGAAGCTAGAAGCCGAGCTGGGGCAACCCGTTTTTGAACGCAAGACGAAGTCGGTTAGCTTGACCGAAGCGGGGCAATTACTTCAGGCGCGGGCTCAACAGGTGTTGTCGATTCTGGACGACACCAAAGCTGAGATTACCGACGACGGTCAGACAGGGCGGATACGTGTCGGTGCCATTCCGACGATTGCTCCCTACTTTCTGCCCAGTGTCCTCAAGAGCTTTTCACTCGAATATCCGAGTGCGCAGATTGTCGTCCAGGAAAGCACCACCGAGGTTTTGCTCAAGGCCTGCAATCAAGGCAAAATTGATCTGGCCGTCATCGCATTGCCGGTGCCGGCAAAGTATTTGGAAATTGAAGAGCTTTTCGAGGAGGAGTTGTTTCTCGTCTTGCCTCCTGATCATGCCTTAGCCAGCCAAGATCAAATCCGCTTAAGCGATGTGAAAGCCTACCCCTTCGTCTTGTTGGACGAGGCGCATTGTCTAGCTGACAATATTGTGTCTTTCTGCCGCCATCGCTCTTTTCAGCCGGTATCCGTGGAGCGGACCAGTCAATTGGCAATGGTCCAGGAACTCGTTTCCCTATCGCATGGGATTTCCATGATTCCAGCCATGGCTCGACGCTGCGATCAAAGCGACCGCCGTGTTTATCGCTCCCTGACCCGCCCCCGACCTAAAAGAACCGTCGCCGTCGTTTGGAATTCTTATCGCTTTCAGAGCCGTTTGCTGATCGCCTTTCGCAGGCATCTCGCTCAGGCTTAGAACCTATCCGAACACCATAGCGGCAACAAACAAGCCATTGTCGGATCGGATGTGAGCCTCCATTCTTCATGGCCCCCCGACCATGCGGTTGCCCACGGCCAGGGCGGTTGCGTAGCATTAAAACTCGATGAGTTTTTCTTCCCTCCCGACAAAAAGCAGTGCCTGCCAGAACGCAACGCTTTCAAGCCGGCACTTTTCGGTCGCGTACAAGCCGCATAGCTCACAGCATGAGCGAAGCTGGTTGCCCGGCTTTCGTCGCTCAGGGCTTTGCGATCATTCTGTGAGAATATTTCACTGGGGGAGAATGAAAATGGAAATGATGTGTCGACTTCCTGAGCCATCGCGATTTGTAATTCGCAGGGAATTCTCGGGGCACATGCGGGCCATACGCACCGGGCGTCAACTGCGGGCCGCAGTCCGGGCAGGCCCCTATTGCTGGCCGGGGGGGCATCAAGCCCTCTACTTGACCAGCGATGGTGGTTGTTTGTGTCACCATTGTGTGGTGGAGCATATCGATGAAGTTCTGGCCAGCATCCGTCATGACATTCATGATGGCTGGCAGGTAAGCGGCGTGCACACAGCCGCGGAATTCCCGGACGTCCAATCATGCGCTTGTTGTGGCACGGAATTCGAAATCTGCTAGCGACATGGATTGAGGATATTTCTCGCTGACCACGCCAGCACTTACTCTCCCCTCGGGAGAGTCGGACGTATCAACGGCCGGTGAGGGGACCCCAAGAATCATGGCAAAACCGAACCGAACCAACCTCGCCCAGAAACTCCGCGCCAACCAAACCAAAGCCCAGTTAGCGGACTGCTTCGGGCATGATGCACCCAAAGAGCCCTACCCGCTCGCATCCCTCGCGACCTTCCCAGAGGGAAGGTTAGTTAACGAAAAATTGCATACCTACGAAACTTACTCTCCCCTTGGGAGAGTCGGATCCCGACTGGTCGGGACGGCCGGTGAGGGGGCCCCTCGCGAGATTAAGAGTTCTTTATCCTGCCTGCTAAATCGCTAAAATACGCTCGCAGCACCATCCCGCGCTGAGCTTCGCCAGGCGAATGGGACATCCGGAGATATTGCTTTTCCTATCCCTGTCGACCTGCGTTCAGGCACTTTCTTGGGATATATCGGTGCTGCTACCTGGAAGGACTGTAGGCAACAAGTCTCTAGAGAGTAGCACAGTTGGCATGGTTGAAAAACGACGGATGTCGGAACCGTACGCTAAAGACGCGGCGGCCAAGGGTTTCAACAGCCGGCGTAGGTGGCTGTTTCGTTTGATTTGCGTGACACTGCCACTATTTCTATTGGCGGTCGGTTCGGTGATGATTCTGGCCAGGAATGAGTGGATTGTTTGGGATGATCACGGTCTGCGATTCCAGCAGCCGCCTCTGCTGCTAAAGGAACCCGGCTGGAAAAAAACGGGACATGTTTATCTATTCGATCCCATTCTCGGTTGGAGAAACCGACCTTCTTGGAAAGCGACAACCAACGGCAAGCCACTGACGATCAACAGCCTCGGATTGCGTGGCCCAGAGTGTAACGTGGATAAACCCGCGGATTGCTTTCGAGTACTGGCTTTGGGAGATTCCTTTGGGTGGGGCTATGGTGTTGGAGACGAAGAAGTCTTTTCATCGGTTCTCCAAGAAAAATGCACCACTCAATTGGAGCAGCCAGTAGAAATCCTGAACGCGTCGGTTAGTGGCTGGGGAACGGACCAGCAGTACCTCTACCTAAAAAACGAAGGAGTCCATTTCCAGCCGGATTTGGTCGTACTTTTGTTTTTTCCAGTGAATGACATCGAGAACAACAGTCACTCTTCTCAGTACGGAATGAATAAGCCGATGTTCTGGAGCCGCCGCCTGCGGGATCCGAAGCCGGTTGCAAAACCTGGTGGCTTGAAGAGTAAGAAGCGATACACGGGCAATCCTGTCAAACTGACGATCGCCATCGTCGAAGCCATGGCCGAAGAATGCAACGCCGTCGACTCCGACTTGCTGGTCTTGAAATTTGGCGAATACCTTTTCCCCGGCAACGAAGCCATGCGAGAATCATCGCATATGCTGGCCGAATCCATCGATTCCATCGGGGAGGACGTCACATTTATAGATCTGGACGAGATGTATCAGGCACAGTCTATTTCGTCAGCCACGCTGATCTCCGGCAATGACGATGGGCACTGGAATGCCTTCGGGCATCAGTTTACCGCCGATGTCATTTTCGATTTTCTGGAACAGCGAGTCGCGTTGAAGTAGCCAATCGGGCAGCTCCGCCGCTAAGACCGTGAATTGAAGGCGAACCCTGAGACGGCGAGAGCAGGACGGTTACAATCTACCTAAGAGCAGGTTCGCAGGATTCTAGTCCCAGGTTACAGTTTCATGAGTCCAAGCAGGAAGAAAAAGCGAGTTCAACGCGCTCCGCAGAGTTCGCAGGCTCCCGCGCGAAACTCCACTCGAACCTCCAATTTGATGACATGGTCGCTGCTTGCCGTCTGCGTTCCTCTGCTACTTGGCGGCCTGTTTGTAGCTGCCTTGCTCTGGAAGCCATCTCCTGAATTGCAGACGCCTCGACGGGCAAAACTGACGGCTGAACCGGTGAGCGAGGTGGAATCCCCGCAAGAGACCCGTTACTTCCAGCGCGACAAGCTGACGCTGGTGTGGGACGGCATCAAGCCGCATATCCGTCAGCGATTAGTTGCTACCGCGGATTCCAGCAACATAGCTCCGCAGGATTATGTGGGCGCCCAGGCTTGCCAGGACTGTCACAAAGAGAATTTTTCTAACTGGTCCCAGCATCCGCACCGCTGGATGAACGCCACCGCGACGCGCGAGACGGTCATGGGCGATTTTTCCGAGCAGTCGATCCGCTATCGCGGCGGAACGGCACGTTTCTATCGCGCTGGCGACGAATATCGCATGAGCTTCGAACGCGATGATTTAAAACGCGAATATACGATATCGCAAACGATTGGTTCGCGATTCTATCAGTACTACGTCGGCAAGGGCCTAGTCGGTCCCGAGTCGCCAGATCATGACTACTACCACCGAGACTTTGTCTTGCCATTTGGCTATTGGCTGGATCGTCAAGCCTGGGTACCCGTTGTGCACGTGGGAGAAGAACTCGACGAACAGCATCGTTGGGAATCGCTGGAGCAGCTTGAACACCCCGAGGACTTGGATCTTGTTCACGGCGGCGTGGACAAGGCACGTGGGGTAAGTCATTCCATCTATGACCTGGGATTGGCTTACTCGACGGCCTGCAATTACTGTCATACCACCTTCTCGCTGGGGGATATGATGGTTCGCAATCCCAATCTTATTGGCCAAAGCTTGACCAACGAATTCTTGTTGGAGATGAGTGATTACCTGGCACAGTCGCGTCCGGAGTTCTGGCCTGGCGAACAGAACGCCGCGGACTTCCCAGCAAAAGAACTCGAATCGCTAATTCAGAATTTGAGCGGTCTCGAGGCTCCGGAACACGCTCAAACTCTGGGAATTGACTGCGAGGCTTGTCACTTGGGTTGTCGAGCCCACGCGGAAAACGAGAGCGTGAAGCCAAGTTTCACGCCACAAAATCCACACTTGCTGGCTTATGCTGAGGATGGAGAAATCGCCGGTGGGCGAACCGCTGCGAATATCAATGCGATTTGTGCACGTTGCCACAACGGCAACCGTCCAACTTACGCCGCAGGCATGGCCACTTGGAACTCTACCGAATACACGGACGCGATGAAGGGACATTGCTACTCGCAGCTATCTTGCGCCCATTGCCATGACCCACATAAGGCCACTGGCAAAGCCTGGTCCAAGTCAGCCCAGGAAGACGATGCTTCCTGCCTGTCCTGTCACCAGGATTATTCGGAGCCTGGCTTTCGAGGGCTGCACACGCGCCATTCAGCGGGCAGTGCAGGCGACAGCTGTATGAACTGTCACATGCCCAAAATCAACGAAGGCATGCAGGACGTCGTGCGGACGCATACCATTTTTTCTCCAACAGAAAACCGCATGCTGGAGGCTAATCATCCCAACGCCTGCAACCTCTGTCACCTGGACAAGAGTATTGACTGGACGCTCAGCTACCTTCAAACCTGGTATGGCAAATCCTACGACCAGTCCAAGATTAACGCGGCCTATCCCAGCCGCACTCAACCCGTTGGCAGTGGATGGCTGGCGAGTGACCACGAAGCCACGCGATTGGTTGCCGCCGAGGCTTTTGCCAAGCAAGGGGCAACATGGGGCCTGAGTTTGCTACTGGATTGTCTGGACGATGAATATCTGATGGTAAGGCAATTTGCCCAAGAGGCGGTCGAGGAGCTGGGGGAGATAAAGCTGGATCAAGACTTTGGCTACTGGTTCTATCAGACCCCGGACGAGAGAAAGCCGGCACTCGACCGCATTCGCCGAAGTCTTTCTACAGGCATACCAGCACGCGACGCAAGCCAGTGAGTCGCTCGCTCAATTCTTACAAGCACGTGGCGCAAGCCAGTGAGTCACCGAGTAACTTCTCAATACATCGTGCTCAATCTGGTCAGCAGTTTGTCCCGTGCGTCGCAAAGTCCATGTAGCGGGGCGTCAGCGAATTGGCTCGCAAACGCGTAAACGCTGCTTTCGTCCAGCTTGCATACACACTGGCTTGCGCCAAGTGCTTGTATTCGCGGAAGCAATGCTCGGCCTGTCGCTACGTCGATAACGCCGCGCGTACCTGCTCCAGTCGCTTGCGAGCTTGGCTCAGTCCGGCAAAGCCGCCGTACTCGATGCCGCAGTATCCATGAAAGCCAGCATCCACAACAATCTTGAGCATGCGCTCAAAATCCATCTCGGAATTGTTGCCCTTGTCGTCCCAAACCCGATCCTTAATGGAAACGCCCTTGGCCCATGGCATCAGCTTCTCAACTCCTCGGTAGGAGTCGTAGGTTTCACCATCTCGAATTCGAAAGTTACCCGTATCTGGTAGGGTTCCACAATGCGGATGGTTAACTCGCTCGATAACTTCGCTCAACCAGTCCGCATTACTCGATAGCCCGCCGTGATTTTCAACAAGAACGCTGATATCTTGTTCCGCGCCAACCTCGGTCAATCGGGCTAATCCATCGGCGGCCAACTTCACTTGCTCGTCCCATGTCCCAGAGCTACCAGCGTTCACGCGGATGGAATGACAACCCAGGAATTTGGCGGCATCAATCCATTTGCGATGGTTTTCGATCGTCTGAGACCGACGTTTTTCATCGGGATCTCCAATGTTGCCTTCTCGATCGCACATGATCAATACGTTAGTGACCCCCAAGTCAGCGGCCCGCTGCTTCATCTCAGCCAGATACTTCATGTCCTTGGCCTTATCCATGAAGAACTGATTGACGTACTCGACCGCTTGCATGCCATGATCGTGAGCAATCTTGGCGAAATCCAGATTGTCAATCTCTCCGGACCGCAACTCACGATTGATGGTCCACTGCGCGAGCGAAATCTTGAACAAGGGCTCTTGGACCATCTCCGCCTTGGCAGTTCGAGCCAGGACGATCGACGAAGCCAACAAACTCGAATTGCGCAAGAAACTGCGTCTGCCTAATTTATCTGATTGCATGTTGATTATCTCCAAATAGGCCTGTCATACATCTGGTAAATTGTAGCCTCCCAGCGGATGCTGCTGAAAACCATACCCGATAAAGTCAGGAACATAATCCCTACAAGCACGTGGCGCAAGCCAGTGAGTCCAAGGCTGAATTCCAATACAAGCACGTGGCGCAAGCCAATGGCCCTTCGCTCAATTCAATACAAGCACGTGGCGCCAGCCAGTGAGTCCCCCGCTCAATTCCTTACAAGCACGTGGCGCCAGCCAGTGAGTCCTTCGCTCAATTCCTACAAGCACGTGGCGCAAGCCAGTGAGTCCTTCGCTCAATTCCCTACAAGCACGTGGCGCAAGCCAGTGGGTCCTTCGCTCAATTCAATACAAGCACGTGGCGTAAGCCAGTGGGTTTCCCATCGGCCGCGACGCGAACACACGGGCTGGCGCCACGTGCTTGTATTAGACGTACGATCCAGCATCACAAACGCGCTGGCTCGCGCGACGTGTTTGTATTTTCATAAACAGTGCCGTTACCCTGTCCGCAGACTTACTGGCCTCTCTGCCTCGGCCCTCATCGCGCATATTGGAACTCCATCATGAACCAGCTCAGTCGTCGACGTCTTCTTTCCACTACTGCGGCCGCGGCCGTCTCCGCTCCTTCGATCCTGCGTGCCCGGAATCTTAACAGCCGCATGCGAGTGGTCGTCATCGGCATGGGAGGTCGCGCCCGATCGCATGCCGAAAGTCTCATGGAACTCGAGCAAGAAGACGGAATCGACGTCGAGTTTGCCGGCGTGTGCGATTGTGACAGTGCAAAACTCGGGCCTGCCGTGACCGGTTGGAGCCAAAAGGCCGGACATGCGGTCACAGGCTATGATGACATGCGGCGTGTTCTTGACGACCCTTCCGTGGATGCGGTCACCTTTGCGACTCCCAACCATTGGCATGCGTTGGGTGTGATTTGGGGCTGCCAGGCCGGCAAAGATGTGTATGTCGAGAAACCTGGTTCGCACAACATCTACGAAGGACGCAAGATGGTCGAAGCCGCACGCAAATACGATCGCGTGGTGCAACATGGAACCCAGTGTCGTTCTTCCGCGAACATTGTCGAGGGAATTCAAAAGCTACACGCCGGGATCATTGGGGAGGTCTATTTTGCCCGGGGTATTGCCTACAAGATTCGGGGAAACTTAGGACAGCATGCACCCCGCCCCGTGCCCCAGGGATTGGACTGGGACCAGTGGTGCGGACCAGCGCCCGTACACGAGTTCAGCAATTTTCAACATCGCCGTTGGCATTGGATTTGGGATTACGGCAACGGTGAGATCGGCAATCAGGGCGTGCACCAGTTCGATATCTTACGCTGGGGACTAAAGCTGGACACACACCCTAAAAGCGTGTCTTCCAATGGCACGAATTTTATGCAGGAAAAGATCCACCGAAGCAGTGCGGAGACGCCGGGAATTCTGTCCACAACGCTCAAGTGGCCCGATGGAAAATTGATCGAATTTGAGGTCAGAGATTGGTACACCAATGCGGAAGCCGGCTTTCGCGATCGCTATCCCTTTGTGCAAAAAGACTTTCCGGTGGGTGCCATCTTTCTCGGAACCGAAGGGACCATGATCTTTCCCGACTACAGCAGCTATCACACATTCTTGGGTCGGGAACGCGAAGTCGGTCCGTCAAAATATGAAGAAGGTTCTCCAATTTCCAATACTCCGCACTTCCGCAATTGGGTCCAGGTATGTCACTCCCGACGTCGGCAAGACTTGACCGCCGAGATTTTGGAAGGCCATATGTCATCGGCTCTGTGTCACCTGGCCAACATCTCTTATCGGGTCGACCATACGGTGCAATTTGACAGTCAGTTCGAACGCTTCCCCGATGATGAATCGGCCAATCAACTGCTAACGCGTCCCCAACGCGAACCCTACGCCGTGCCCGACGTGGTCTAGGTGGCCCAAGGTACCGGGTTTATTGCCGCACAAACAATTTGCTTTGGCGCTTCTACGCTGTTCGCCCCGCAACGGTCGGGACCTGCAGCGTGGGTGGGAAACCGAAAACTCTTATTGCGATCACCACCCACATATGGATGCCAGACTTCGCAGGAAGATACTTTACTTTGCGCTATACCTGAGCGAGGGAGCGCCGATCGGCTTTCTGTGGTTTGCGCTGCCAACCCGCCTTCGTTCCAGCGACGTACCCATCGAAGAGATCACCAGCTTTGTGGCGCTGCTGGTCATTCCTTGGACCTTCAAATTTGTTTGGGCTCCGGCGGTAGATCTGCTTCGGGGACGTTGGTGGGGGATCAGGCACACGGCGGTTACGGCCCAACTGGCCATGGTTTTTACCTTGTTGCCACTGCTGTACTTTAGCGAGCCGGCTCAGTTCCAAGTACTGAAATTCTTCCTGCTTGCCCATGCGTTCTTCGCGGCAACCCAGGACGTAGCCATCGACGCGCTGTGTATTGCTTCTACACCGGTGCAAGAACGAGGAGGCATTAATGCATGGATGCAGGCCGGCATGTTACTCGGGCGGGCAGTTATGGGGGGTGGAGCATTGGTATTAACCCAGTACCTGGGACCTCAAACGGTGGTCTGGATGTTGATACTGCTAACAGGCTTCTCAGCACTATTGCTGACTTTCTCATTTGATGAGAGGCAGATGCCTGACGATTCTACGGTCGTACAGA
>JANSWS010000012.1 GCA_024743355.1 bacterium | reverse complement strand
TTCCTGACTTTCGAACTCCAGACAACATTCGTCTGGGCATTGCTCCGCTATACACCACCGAAGACGAAATCCACAAGACCGTTGCGGCCCTGCGTATCAGTGTGGAATCCGGAGAATACAAGACGCTGGCCGCCAGCCGAGGATTTGAGAACCGCACCGCCGGGCGAATCGATGTTACGTAAGAAGCGGCTAGTTGCTAGTTGCTAGTTGCTAGTTGCTAGTTGCTAGAAGCTAGAAGCTAGAAGCTAGAAGCTAGAAAAGCCGTCTGCGGTAGCCCAAGACTAAAGACTCGCGTCTATCAACTAGCGACTTCCTCAGTGCGGAACGCACGACAGGAAATAGCCTCGGACTTTAGTCCGAGGGAAAAGACAAACATGGTAAAAGAGTCGCAAAGCGACGGCAGGAAATTGCGTTGCCGTGAATCGTCCGCGGAGCCACTGCTTGCCGCGTGAAAGTCCATCGAATTTGAAAAACCGAAGAGTGTGCTGCGGCCGTCGATTGCGTTCAGCAGGAACGCGATTGTCAACAAGCTGACAAATGAAAGCTAAGACACGGGCGAGCCCGTGCCACACGAAACAGCGACGTACGACACGATTACACCTGCACATGCACAGCAGCGTCAGGAATTTGGTGGAGCAGAGGGCAAGGCTTGGTCGACCGCTTGTGCAATCGTCTCCGCCCACAATCGGTACTGTTCACCGCTGGGATGCAGTCCATCCTGAGCCAGCATGGCGGACTGACCAGACTGCAGTCGCGACAAAGCGGTGATATCGATCCACAGAGCACCCAACTGATGAGCCACGTCAGCAGCAATGGCGTTGTATTCATCCAGCTGCTCGGCGATGCGAAGCGAATCCAAGCCCTTTTCGACAGCAAACGGAGTCTGGCCATAATCGGGGATCGACACCGCAAAAACCACCGCCGCTTCCGACACTCCGAACAGCATGGCTTTCTCGAGCATCTGCCGGTAGCGAGCCCGGTAGTCCTCAATCGGATAACCGCGATATTGATCATTGACGCCAATCAACAAAGAAACCAAGTCGTATTCACCGGTCGAACTATCCTCAACGCGTTCACTCAATTCCTGAACGGTCCAGCCGGTTTGAGCAATGATCACCGCGGGCTGGATTTTTCTGCCTCGTTCATTCAACAGTCCCACCAGTTGGTTGGGCCAACGCAATGGATCCTCAACACCCTCACCGATGGTATAGCTGTCTCCTAAGGCCAGGTAACGCATAGTTCTAAGCCAGAATCGAATGCACAACTTCCCCGTGTACATCGGTCAACCGATAATCGCGTCCTTGGAACCGATAGGTCAGTTGCTTGTGGTCAAAACCCAGCAGGTGCAAAATGGTCGCGTGTAAATCGTGCACGTGGACAGGATTCTCCGCCACGTTGAATCCTAACTCATCCGTGGCACCGTAGGTCATTCCGCTTTTTACGCCACCGCCGGCCATCCACAAACTGAATGAATTCGGATGATGGTCTCGACCGTCGTTACCACCTTGCACCATGGGCGTGCGGCCAAACTCCCCGGTCCAGATGACCAACGTATCATCGAGCATGCCATGTTGCTTGAGATCCTTAATCAGCGCCGCGCAGGCCTGGTCCGTCGCCTGGCAATTGACTTTGATGTCTCGAGTCAATCCGCCGTGCTGATCCCAAGACTCATGAAAGAGCTGCACGAAGCGCACGCCGCGCTGCACCAGACGCCTCGCCAATAGACAGTTGTTGGCAAAGGAGGATTCACCCGGCTTGACCCCGTACATATCCAGGACATGCTGAGGCTCGTGTTCCACCGCCATCGCCTCGGGCGCGGTGGCCTGCATGCGAAAGGCCATTTCATAGGAACGGATGCGTGTGGCAATCTCCGGATCGCCCACCACATCCAATCGCCGGCGATTCAAGGCATTGATCGCATCCAGCGACTGCTGTTGCATCGTCAGATCCACTCCGGCTGGGTTCGAGAGATACAAAACAGGGTCACCGTTGCTGCGAAACTCGACACCAGAATGGACGGTCGGCAAGAACCCAGAATTCCAATTCCCGCTTCCGGCACTGGGCCCCTTCTTGCCGCTGTTGAAAACAATGTAGGCGGGTAAGTCACTCGATTCACTGCCCAATCCATAAGTGACCCAAGAACCCATGCTGGGTCTGCCGAATTGCTGCGAACCCGTGCTCATCAATAGCTGCCCGGGCGCATGATTGAAGGCATCCGTCTTCATCGAGCGAATGATGCACAAGTCGTCAACGATCTCTGACAAGTGCGGCAGCAATTCAGAAACTTCCGCGCCGCAATCGCCGTGGCGTGAAAATTTGTACTTGGGGCCGAGCAGCTTGGAATTCGGGTTGATGAAGGCAGCCCGGTAGCCCTCAAGAAGATCCGCCGGTGGCAATGTGCCATCCAACTTCTCGAGCGTCGGCTTGTAGTCAAACAATTCGAACTGACTGGGACCTCCGCCCATGAACAGCAGAATCACATTTTTGGCCTTGGCCGGAAACGGTGGCAATTTGGGAGCCAAGGGATCGCTGCTCGGTCCAGCAAAACCAGAACTTTTCAAAAGACTGGAGAGAGCTATTCCTCCCAGCCCAACCCCACATTGCTGCAGGAACCACCTGCGAGCAACCTCGTTGCCTGCGGCCATTGTTGAGTATTCGCTATTTAACAATCGCTTCATGAGGTTCATTCTTTGGTAATCGTTTCGTCCAGATTCAACAAAACGCGACAGACCAGAATCCAAGGGGCAAATTCTCTGGCAGCCTTGCCCGTCAACTGGCGGTACACGGATTCGCTGGTGCCCACCAATCCTTCGACATCGACTTGAGAATTGGCTAAATGCTCCCGCTGCGTTTGCAGTAGTTGCTGCAGGATCTCAAGTTCTTCCGCGCTGGCCCAACGTGACGTGCATAGGCGATGAGCGTATTGCAGTCGGGTGTTGTCGTCTGCCTCTGCCTCGCGTAACACCCGGGTGGCCATGCCGCGAGCGCAATCCATGAACTGAGGCTCGTTCAACAACACCAACGCCTGCAGCGGCGTATTGCTGCGGGTGCGCCGAACGCAAGCACCATCGCCTTTCGGCGCATCGAATACTTGCAGGGCAGGGTAGGGCACGGAGCGATACTGATGTACGTACAGCCCCCGACGATAGGCCTCGTCGCCCTTGGACGTATCCCAGATCTTGGGACCGTAGCTGGCCGGTGGTTGAAACAGGAATTCTGGAGCCGGTGGATAGACACTGGGGCCTCCAACTTTGGCGTTCAACAAGCCACTGACCGTCAAGGCAATGTCACGCACCAATTCCGCATCCACACGAAATCGTGGGCCCCGCGCGTACCACTGATTCGACGGATCGCGTGACAGCAACCAACCATCCACGTTCGAGCTTTGCTGATAAGTAGCGCTACCCACAATCAGGCGGTGGATGTGCTTTAAACTCCAATTATGCTCCATCAGTTCAACGGCCAGCCAATCCAACAGCTCGGGATGAGTCGGGGGCATTGACTGAAATCCAAAGTCCTCCGGCGTCTCCACCAACCCGCGCCCAAAATAGGCCTGCCAAATGCGATTCACTACCACACGGGCAGCGGTCGGCGATTGCTCCGAAACCAACCAGCGAGCGAAACGCAAGCGTGGTGGCTCGTCGCCCCGTGGCATTGGATTCAAGAACTCGGGCGTCCCAGCCTCTACTTTCGCGCCCGGGCTCAGAAAATCACCTCGGAGCATCACAAAGGTCTCACGAGGATTCTCACGCTGCTGCACCACTAATTGGCTCTCGGTTTCGGGAAAGCGCTCCCACAGCGATTCGATTTGAGCATTCACTTCGGCGAAATCCGGCACTGTTTGACGCCAATGATGGAACAAATGCTCGCGTTCTTGGTTGGACCAATCTTGCTTGGGCTTAAGCAGTATCCTTTGCACCGACACTGGCACCGCTTCGCGTTCGATGTCTTGAGCCTGATGGCTGACCGCAAATCGATATCGTCCTAGCAGGTAATTCTGGTTGTCATCCGAGTTCCATCCGCCGTGCAACTGCCGGAGCGTAAATGTCAATTTGGAAGGAACGGAAATTTCGACGGGTTGTTCGGGAAAGAAGACTGCGTAACGATCTTGGTTCCGATCGTGAGCACCGCTGTCGGTTGTCCATGCGGTCTTGTGATCGCCATCGATGGCATATTCGATGGGACCTGTCACCCGATCATCTTTGTCGGGATCCCGATCTCGATAGATAGGCAGCAGGCTGCTACGCGGCGCGTGCACGTCGGCAATGGCGTGCTGGAATTTGACCTTGCGTTTCGTGTCGGGTGTACTGCTTTCGGGAGCACTGCTTTCGGGAGCGCTGCGTGCTTCGATCTCGACTTCAAATTCCGTCAACGCACCCGTTCCAAATACCGACCTTCCCGGTCCTCCGCGAGGCAACTGCGGGTGGGTCAGCAGGTCCAGGCGAAACGCGGTGATGGTTTGGGGTTCAACTTCCAGACTGAAAGAATTATTAGCCCGCGTCGGCGCGTAACTCTCACTTAATATGGACCCGTCTTCCAAAGGACGAAATTTTTCTCCCTCGAAGGGCCTTTCAGTCGGGACGACGGTTTTCCACTCAACTAACTGCTCTCTGGCGGCATCCGCCCACTCCAGCATGCGTGCTTCCCAGTCCGGAGTATCTTTCCGCAGCCTTTCTTCCAACTCTGACACACTTTCTTCAATGCTTGCCTTGAGCTCCATTTGTTGCGGAGTGAAGACCGAGATCGTGGCCTCCTCGAAGTCATTCAGAGCGGCGAACATTTGATAGTATTCCGTCTGACTCAACGGATCGTATTTATGCGTGTGGCACTGCGCACACTGCGTCGTGATTCCGAGAATCGCCTTGCCGATTGCATCCACGCGATCGAACATGCCTTCCACACGAAACTGCTCCGGATCCGCTCCGCCTTCTTCATTCACCATCGAATTGCGGAGGAATCCAGTGGCCACGCGTTCGTCTTGTCCCGCCTGAGGCAAGAGGTCACCAGCTATCTGCTGGACCACGAATTGATCGTAGGGCAGGTCTTGTTGAAAAGCTTGGAGCACCCAATCACGATAAAACCAGACCGTTCGCGGTTTGTCTTTCTCGTAGCCGTCGCTATCCGCGTAGCGAGCCGCATCGAGCCACCAGCGTGCCCATTTTTCTCCGTAATGCGGCGATTGCAAAAGTGAGCGCACAAGTCCCGGATAGGCGTCTTGCCAATTCTGTCTTGTTACATCGTCCAATTCGTTGGGCGACGGTGGCAAGCCGGTCAAATCGAGATGCAGTCGACGGATCAGCGTTTCATGGCTGGCTTGCGGTGAAGGCTCCAGGCCATGCTCCTGCATGCGAGACTGCACAAAGGCGTCAATCGGATTCTGAACCCATTCGCCCCCCCGTCCATGCATCAAACTTTCGACTTCGGGAACCTCGGGTCTTTCGGGCACGACGAACGCCCAGTGCTCCGCATATTCCGCACCTTGGCGAATCCACCGCTCGAGAGTTTCTTTTTGGGGCTTGCTGAGTTGCTTACCGGAATCGGGCGGCGGCATCATGATTTCGGGGTCATCCGAAAATATGCGAGCAAGCACCTCGCTTCGCTGCCAGTCATCTGGATCGATGGCTCCGGCCGCGATGGCATCATCACGCTTATCCAATCTCAAATCGGCCGCACGTGTTTCCTCTGCCGGCCCGTGACACAGGAAGCAAGTATCGGAGAGCACAGGTCGAACATCGCGACTAAAGTCAACCTTGGACTCCTCCCGCTCCGCGGCCAAACTCATTGGCTGTATGACAGCCAGGTAACAGGCAAAGATAGCAACAACCAACCGCTGCGGTGAAATCGTAGCCAATTCTAGAAATCTCATAGGAAGTCACATGTTGTCTGCTTGCTGGACACTTGGATGCTTCATTTTACACGCAACGCTGGAGGACTTCATCCGCAACAACGAGCTCCGCAATCGCCCGCGTTTTCACCAGCCCAACAATCGCAATATCACGGCTGATTTTTATCAGCCGGCCAGCGTTAGCCAGCGTTAGCCGCGGTTCTACTGCGTTGGACGTAATCGCAGGTTGGCAACCGAACTAAGATCCGTTCACCCAAGGGCGAGCCACGTTGGGGTCTGTTCGCAGAATGGTCACCGACTCATGGCCTGCCACTTTTTCAGTTGTTGATACTTAGGAAATACTTGCTCGGCGAAAAGTCATTGTCGCTAGCAAGCTTGTCCCACGCTTTCAGGTCCTCTGCCCAGCGTGGGCGTGTGTCATTCGCGGTAAGTCCAACCACAGCCCTCGCAAGCACTGGAACCGCTGGCGATACTTGCTCCACAGGCTAGACAAATACTCGGCTGCGACGTGTCATCTTCGTCTCGCGGAACATCGAAATCCTCACCAATGATGGGTCGTGGGTGCAAAACAAAGGCATTGCATGCTGGACATCGATAGGCCCGAAACGGTCGCTCCGTGGAATCGATGATTTCCCAATCGGCTCTCCTACCCAGGATCCAGCGATACGCAGGCGGATCGATTCCCGCGGCCCACTTCAATAGCGATAGTCCACGCCCCGCCGTCCAAACAAAGCCCAATTCAAGCCGCGGTTCAGAGCAGAAAGGACAGGCCACTTCACGATCGTTCATTTCCTCGCCCTCGAGTAAAACAATCACCAAGCCACGGAACCGCCGCCCGCTCTCGCCGAACGCGACAACACAACTGTATCACGGTGACGCGGCGCAACGACCTATTACCTGACGACTGCGAGAAAACGTGCATTTTCGCACATGGCCAGATACTTATGGCCCGAATCTCAAGTCCGCTCGAAACGACGTTTGCTCGCTGATTGGACAAGAGTCGCAAAAAGTTATCCGAAAACCGAAGCACCCGCAGCTAAAGCCAAGGCGTTAAGTGATTTTCGGATCGGTTCGTGTGCGTGGGCGGCAATCTTTGCGTTGGGCGGGACGACCCTGCGCGGAAGGGCACATTATTTGCACTCAGCTTTTGCTTCTCTGCTAGGAAATCAGCATCTTGTCGAACATGCTGCCGATCCCGACATCCTATTACATCTGAGGTCACAGCCATGAACCTTTCTGTCCGCTTCTTCTCGCTAATCGCAGTTGCCTTGCTCGGAACGCTATGCATCGGTCGATCCTTAAGTGCCCAAGACCAGGAAGGTTCGCCGGCGAAAGACCATGAGATCTTGCGCATACGGCACGCTCAGGCCTGTCTTGAGCTGGCAGAGTCCAGGCTGGAACACCGCTTGGACATCAACAACCGACGCCCCGGCTTCTACACAGAAAAAGAATTGCGTCGCTATCGACAGGATGTTGCGGTGGCCAAGCGACATTTGGCGACCATCCGTTCCGGCGATGCGGTTCAGGTTCACTTGCAACACGCCCGGGAATTGGCTGACGTGGCGAAAGTGGATTACCAAGACGCTCTTGAGGTAAGTGCTGAGAAGCCCGGCGCGATGACCAAACACCAAATGAACGAATTGCGTCTGAAGGCCGAAATCGCCGAATTACGACTGGCGATCTGGAGTCACCCCGAAGCCAATGTGCTTTCACTGATGGACCATCTGCATTGGCAGCTTGAGCGACTGAGCGAAGAAGTTCTCGAATTGCAACGCAGGCTCGATAAAGTCGAACTGAATTAATCCGGACTACGGACTCAGTTCAAACAGGCGCGTATCCTCAACCCCTACCTCAACTTCGTCGAATTGAATCACCACGGATCCGATCAGCGGATTCATGAATTTGGACTCGACACGAAAAGGTAGCTGCATCCCGGCGACATCGCGGAAGTCGGCGTACGAAAATTCGGCGCCGATGAAACCCGCTCCAGGTACGAACTGTAGGCTTTGCTCCGCCACAATCAGGCCGCTTTCCGCGTCGACTACCATCGACGAACCGGGCAAACCGGCTGGCTCCGCCCTGAGCAGCAAGCGTTCTTTCTGATTTTCGGAGTATCGCTTGAGCACTTCGACGTTCTGAAAAACCTTGGACCATTCGCCGTAGTGGATGGATGGATGCCCAAGAATTTCCTGGGCGCGGACAGCTCCGGTTTGCAGTTCGAAAACTGCACCGTTCTGCGAGACGCCTACTTGATCCCCTCGAATCACGATCACAGTATTCGACGCCCAGCCATGGATCTCGGTTCGCAGACGCTGACTGTCGAACCACTGGTGAATCTTACTGGTGAATCCAAGCGGGCCCATCTTGACCGTGCCGCTTAGCTTGACAATGCCCGCCTCGTCTAACTTGTGAATTCCATGCGACTTGGCAACCTGGGAACGAATCTCGTTGGCTGACGGAAGCGTAGGATCATTGACGTGACGCACCTGGCGTTCCGTTCGTTGTCCTGACGTGATGACCACGGCTGGCGCCGGATCCCCCTCTTCGAAAGCCAGCTGGACGGAACCCGCCACCAGAAACTGATTCGCTTTTGCCTGCGGCTTGGCCACCGACCGAATCCTGCCTGGTCTTTCAAAGACAAGCTGCTCGTCTTGCAAATACAAGAGATAGTAGGCGGTCTCGGCATCTTGATCCCAGTAGAGCCCTTCGTAGCGACCCAAGGACGCACGGGTCTCGCGCCGCGCCTGTGCATCCGCTCGATAACCTTCGACATCGTGTTGAATCAGCAGCCGATCGAGAGTGGCTTCCAGTTCAACGCCTGCGGTTGTGCCGCGTGACTGGGTAAAGAACAGCACTATCAAATCGCGGTCGGGCCATGCCCATGCATGCGTTCCGTCGGAACCGTTGTGACCAAAGATTACAGGTTGATCACCGTCGCTGTAGATCATCCACTGCTGACCATAGCTCAATTCAAGCCCCTCAAACCCAGTTCGGTAGCCATCGATTCTCCGTCCTGGTTGTAATCCGCGGGCAACCGCGGCCGCGGTCAGCAATTGCTTGCCCTGATAAACTCCTCTTGCAATCCAGAGTTGCAAAAAGCGAGCGTAATCTGTCGTGGTGGAATACAGACTCTGTGAAGTCAGAAACAATGGAAAAATCGGGGCATCGCGATTATGCCAATGTCGTTGCCAATTGCCTGCGCCGCCCGAATAGGCGCTGGGGATCCTCATTCGCAATGTCTCTTGATCACCGAGTAGCGTGAACGTGTCGACCAGCTGCAAGGGCTCCAGGATTCTCCGCTCGATAAAAACTTCGGGACTCTCTCCGGCAACGGCTGCTACCACCGCTCCCAAAGTATCACTGCCGGCATCGCTGTATTGGAAACCAGTGCCGGGTGGAAAGACGAGCTTGGCTCCGGCAGCCTCGACCGCCACATCGCGGATCGTCGCGTATTCGCTCAGAGGACGTTGAAAGGTTGAAAAGGGAAGACCGCTGGAATGCGTTAGCAGTTGCTCGACCGTGATCGATCGTTTGTCGGGAACGTCAAATTCAGGCAGAATTTCAGCAACCGGTTGCTCCAGAGCCAGCTCTCCATCTTCGATCAGCAGCTGAATGGCAGTACCCACAAGTGGCTTTGTCATGGAGCGGACGCAAAAGACGGAATTGACCTCCAGCGGTCGTTGCTCCTGCAGGTCGGCCCAACCGAAAGCTTCGTGAAGAAGCGTCTCTCCCGCCTGCAAGATGTGCAACTCGCAGCCGACGACTTCGCGCTGCTCGACCAACTCCTGCATATGCTGCCGCAGCAATTCCAAGGCTTCGTTTGGGATTCTGTCCGGCTGTGAAGGCTCTGTCTGAGACGGATAGGGCTGTGCCATGCTGAGGCTGGCCGCCGAGGTTGTGCCCACGATCCATAACAGCACAAAAACACGATATCGAAAACTCTGCATGGGGCCATTCATCCCTTGTGGGCTGGGAATTCCTTGCCGCCTGAGGCTCGGCGGTTGCGATCATTCAGTTGCCACAAGCTAACAAATTCTTGAAGTTCCCGCGAACTTACAAGGAAGGCGTTATACTCGCGGCTTCAGGCGAATTTGGGAGGATTCCAGCGAATTGTTTCTAAGCGACAGAAATAGCAACCGCGGAATCAATGAATGCAACTTATCTATGCGAGGCTCTAGCCATGGGACGCACGTGTCGAAGTCTGTTACTCGGTCTCTTTCTTTTGCTTTTCTTGACTCTTATTGAAAGTGTATGCGTATCGACGGTTCAAGCAGACGACTGGCCAAGATTTCGGGGACCTCAGGGCAATGGGATTAGTTCGTCTCAGCTACCGATTTCTTGGACACCTGACGCCAATATTGGTTGGAAGAGTGAACTACCCGGTCCCGGTGTCTCCAGCCCGATCGTGGTCGGAGGTAAAGTATTTGTCACCTGTTACTCGGGCTACGGACTCGACCGAAACAACCCGGGAGACATCAAAGATCTGGTGCGGCATCTGATTTGTTTCAATGCGGAGTCCGGCCAGAAGCTGTGGCAGAAGGACGTGCCGGCTGCCCTGCCGGAAGATCCCTATTCGGGAATTGGTGTTCCTGCACATGGTTATGCTTCCCATACTCCGGCCTCCGACGGCGAAAGGGTTTACGCCTACTTTGGAAAAAGCGGCGCTTATGCGTTTGACCTGAATGGGAATCAGTTATGGCATACCAGTGTGGGAACGGAATCAGACCCTTGGGCTTGGGGCTCTTCTTCCAGCCCGATCATTTACAACGATCTGATGATCGTCACCGCATCAGCTGAAAGCCAAGCCATCGTCGGTCTGGACAAGGAAACGGGCAAGGAAGTTTGGCGGCAAGAAGCGGCGGGATTGGACGGGATGTGGGGCACTCCCATCTTGGTGGCAATCAATGACACGCGCACCGATCTGGTGATGAGTGTCCCCAAGGAGATGTGGGGATTAGATCCATCGACTGGCAAGTTGCGTTGGCATAGTCAGGCCACGGGTGCCGAACAAACACACTCCAGTGCCATCGCCGACGGCGACAAAATTATCGCATTCACAGGACGCGGCGGCGGATCGGTAGCCATTCGTGCCGGCGGCCAAGGAGACGTCAGCGAATCGAATGTCATTTGGAGCGGAAGAGACTCGGCCCGATTCGGATCGCCCGTATCTTACCAATCCAAGGTCTACTTGGTGGCCAACGGCATCCTGACGGTACTCGATGAAGAATCCGGCAAAAAGCTGGGGCAGGCTCGGCTGCAGGGCGGCTCGGGCGGAGGTGGCGGCGGTGGCGGCGGTTTTGGCAGCAGCGACTACGCTTCTCCTGTCATTGCCGACGGCAAGCTGTATTTCCTGAAGGGCAATGGCGAAATGTTCGTCTTCGAATTGGGAGACTCGCCGGAACAAATCAGTCTCAATCTGGTGACCACCGATAACGAAACCTTCGGTGGAACTCCAGCCATCAGCGACGGTCGGATGTTCATTCGTTCGGATAAGAACTTGTACTGCATAACGCAAACCCAAGATGATGTAGAACCTAATGCCTCGGCCAACCTGATTGCTAAGGCCGATCCACAGGCTGAAGATCAACGCGGCGGCAGGGGAGGTCCAGGCGGCAGAGGCGGTCCTGGAGGCAGAGGAGGCCCGGGCGGCGGCCGCGGTGGATTTGGAGGAGGCGGCGGGGGCGGTCAACCAAATTTTGATCCAGCTTCTTTCTTCTCCAGAATCGACAGCAACGACGACAAGAAATTGACGCTGGACGAACTCGAGGGCAATCCCATGGCATCGCGATTCGGTGACTTGGATACCAACCAAGACAAGTCTCTGTCGCTCGACGAATTTCAGGCTGGTCTGAGAAGCATGTTCAGCGGCGGCGGTCGCGGGGGAGGAGGACGCGGTGGCTTTGGCGGGGGAGGCTTCGGAGGACGCGGGGGCGAGAGCCAAGACAATCGGCCGCAGCGTCCGCAGCGCCCTGAGTCAGCCGGTAACTAGTGCACCTTTCCTCAATTCTTGCATCAGCCAGGCCGTCATGATCCGGCCCCGAAGTAACCAGGCAGGCTGCCATTTGCGCAGCCTGCCTTTACTTTTGCGCCCCATCTATGCTTGATTCTTGCCAAGTAACTAGGTTACAGTCGGGCCACCAGTCGCCACTCTCCTAGGACCCACTCATGAACAAAAGTGAATCCGGCTTTTTCAAACGCCTGACTCGGTACTTTGTTGCGGGAGTCTTCGCCGTCCTGCCGCTGGTGATCACGGTGGTGGCCATCACTTGGGCGATCAGCTTCCTGGCAGGCTTGGTCGGGCCTGACACGTTCTTGGGGAATCTGCTCAGTCGCATTGGCCTGAATTTTGTCACCGACCCACGCATTGCTTACGGACTGGGCTGGCTTGGCTTAATCGCCGGTACTCTGGTTCTCGGCTTTTTAGTCGAGTCCGGAATGCGCGGACTCATCGCCCGCATCACGAATGCCATCGTCAATCGCCTGCCGCTGGTAGGCAAGGTCTATGATACGTCCAAACAACTGGTCGGCATGCTCGATCAACAAGGTGACGAGAAGCTCAAGGGCATGAGTGTTGTCTACTGCTCCTTTGGCGAAAAGGGAGGCGCCGGCGTGCTGGCACTACTGCCCACACAGGAAACCGTGCAGGTCAAAGGCAGAGAGTTTTACGTCGTCCTGGTTCCGCAATCACCCATTCCCATTGGTGGCGGACTGTTGTTTGTGCCGGTAGAGTCCGTGGAACAAGTAGCGATGTCCGTTGAAAAGTTCATGTCGATCTATGTATCTATGGGCGTCACGGCACCGGAACTGATGAAGGCTGCTCCGGCTGCCAAGCTCCCGACGACCTACTAGCCGAACAGAAACATCGTCCGCAAGCCAGCCCGGAAGAACTCGCATCGACAAAGAGAGCTTTGAACGAGCGGGGTAGGCAATAGATGTCACTCAACTCTGGGACGGTTGGCGAAGGGACGAATGGCTGAGGCATCAACGAAAATGCGGGTTGCTTTCACAACCCGCATTTCACTTTTCTTCAGGAATCCGCAGGCCCCTTCAACCAGCGAATCGCAGTTCTTTTTGTCGTTAATGTGCTGTCTACGAGGCTACTCCGAAACAGCACTCTAGTATTGGTCACGAGAATAGCTGCTCCGCCGTCGATCATCCGGTCGGCCACCACGTGGGCGATCGGTACGAGGACGTGCCTCGTTCACGGTCACGCCACGGCCAGCGATTTCTTTGCCATTAATTGCCTCAATAGCCGTACTAGCCTCATCAGAATTCGGCATTTCCACGAATGCAAACCCGCGCGACCTACCAGTCTCGCGATCGGTAATGATATTGACCGAAGACACTTCGCCGTGCGCTTCAAATGCACCGCGGACATCTTCCTCTGTCGCTCGAAACGACAGGTTGCCGACGTAAATATTCGTCACCTTCAAATCCCCAATCTGAACAGTCTTAAACACCAAAAAGTCTTTTCGAGAGTCAAAAGATCTTCAACCAAGCACTGTCTCGAAGGGAGAAGGGATCCCGCGCGGTACAATCTAGTCTCGGACCAACCGGCTCATCAGTCCGTGATTATGGGTATCGCGAAGTCGCGAGTCAATTCAGTTGTAGCTCAGAAACCACAATTTCATCGCCGAATTGACTTGCCTGAATCCCCCGATTTTCAGTCTACAATTTGGCGGCCCGCGGTGCTTTAGTCGCCTTCGATAAGCTAGTGTCTGATAGTCGTCTTTCGCTCCGCGAAAGCGGCGTTCTTCCGCAGCTTCGCGGAAGCGAAAGGTGACCTTATTGATCGAACGAGCCTTAGCTAGCAGCAGCCAATGCGGAAAGCGCTGCCTCGTAGTTGGGCTCGTTGGTAACCTCGGGGACGATTTCGGCGTAAACGACTTTCCCGTTACTATCCAGAACGAAAACACTGCGCGCCAAGAGTTTTAGTTCATCGATCATGACTCCAAAGGCCTGACCGAAGTCACCCGTCTGGTAGTCGCTGCCAACTTTCATGCTGGCAATTTCCTCGGCTCCACAGAACCGGTTTTGGGCGAACGGAAGATCTCGACTGACCGTCACCGCATGCACCTTGTCTCCCATGTCAGCCAACTTCTGATTGAAGGTCTTGGTTTGCACTTGGCAAACCCCTGTGTCCAAGCTTGGCACGACCGACAGGATGCTGGGCTTGCCCACCAAATCGGACTTACTGAGCGTTTTCAAGCCTCCCTCGAAGTAATGCAGAGTGAACTCAGGTGCTTCGCTGCCGACGGTCAACTCCTCGCCCAGAAGTGTCATCGGAGTGCCTTTGAATGTAATCTTTCCCGTGCGTCCCATAGTCTTAGTCTCCAAAACTTGATGCGATTGATGCCGACCTTATGCGTCACGATCGTAGGCAATTTCGTCAACTTGTCCAGGCAGTGAGGCAGCGGCTTTTCCAGCTCCTCGCGCTCAGCTTGCGGACAAAATTGGCGAGTCCAAACGATTGCCCGAAGCCTGGACAACTCGTTCATGCTCTTGGTGAGAGACACCTTATCCCCGAGTCAACGGCGGATGCAATAACTGGTCTTGGGCTATGACAGAAAGCGTTGGAAGTGCCGCGAAAAGAGAATGCGGCTAACGCAGAAGGGGTCATCGAACTCTAGTTGCGAGCTCGCTATGTGGCCCGTGCTATTGTTCCAGGCAGGACCGCCAATCCACCTCGAGCTCATTGACAATCCGCTCAATGCCTTCGAGGCGTCGGAGTGCCTCTTGAGCCATTTGCTTCTCGAAGAACGACCGAACTCTGCCGTGCAGGACTACAATGCCTGACTGCTCATGGCAAAACACTTGGTGGCGGGCTAGATGCGGGCTGGCTTTGAGAGCAGAATCTACTCGCTGCAGCAGTTCGCCTGACCCTGTCGTTTCGATCGTGGCCACGTCATTTTCCGCTGGTCGGTCGATGAATCGAAAAGTTCTATTGCGATGTACTTCATGATCGACGGCCAGGTCGGAAGGAAATGAACCTATCCTGGCTATCGCGTCCAAGTCCATGGGGAGGGCAGGGATCGAAAGACTAACGCGGGCCAAGCCGGTTGTAGTGGCCGCAACGGGAGCAGGGAATGCCGTAGCTTTACAGGCACAGGTGTAGGATGTGCGAGATTAGCGGCGTGCCGAATTAACTTTCACCTGTAACTCGCTGGCGACCAAAGACAGTGATACATGCCGCCGCTCTGCGAGATGTCGAGCCAAGTTCGAAAGGCGATTATGCAAGCTGGGGTGCAACCAGCTGGTGCTTCTCGAGTGTCCGCTTTCAGGACCCGCCAATTTCATCAGTCCGCTGCCCAAAGCAGCCGCCGAGGCATGCGGCTTGCCTTCCGTCCAACCACAAATCCGCTCCGCCAGACAACAGGCAACGGCATCGGCGTCCAACTCGCATTCTCGGCTAACCGCTCCCATGCCCGGGATCAGCACCGCGATGGAGATCAGCGTAGCCAACAGCGATGGAAGCCAGTCGGGTTCCATACGGATCCAATTGGAAGCTAGCCAGAAACTTGCGATCGCGGCCACCAAAGCAAAAAGTACCGGCAGACTTCGCCGCCAGACATGCCCCCGCAGCACGTGTGCCAACTCGTGGAGAACGACCATGTCCAATTCACGCTCGTCGAGTAATTGAACCAGGCCGTCTCCAATCCAGACTTGCCGCGATCCAGAAAACCAGCCGACCACAGCTGCTCCAGCCCAACGCTGACCGCTGGAGACTTGGCGAATCTCAAGATCGGCAACCCCGGACTCCCGCTGTAGCCGGCGAATGCGCCGTGCCAGTTCACCATCCTCCAACGGAATCGCACCCGCCCAGTCTGCCAACCACGTTGGCAGTCGCATCATGCAGACAATCACCGCGGGAATCACCAGCAACATCGCCATCGATGGCGGATAACCTGCGTACCGAAGGCCGCGGGCGGCATCCTGAATAACGCTGAAAACGCCGACCGGTATCAGACACAGCACGAGCGTCGCAAACTCGCCGAGACGCATCTTCAGCCTCCAGTCCGCCAACAAACTTGCTGGAATCATTACATGCCGACAGGCCTCCCGCGAAGGCTGTCGTTGGTAGGCCGTCGCCAAGAATTCCAAGAATGCGACTAACAGCAAATGCGGGAAGAACAACGACGCGATGGCCAACCCGCTCGGAAACAGGTGTGCTCCCATCCAACTACACCAAGCCGACCAGCCTGTCGCCAGCAACGTGATCGGATAAAGCAAAATCCAGATGATCAGCCCTATATGCCTGCTGCGTTCCAGGCCAGAACCATCTACTTCCCACAACCGGCTTGGCAAAGAGAGATCCGACGCCTGACGCACGCCCAGGAACAGCGAGCCTCCCCAAATGCCCAGCCCAAGTGCGGCGGTGCAGGCCAAACAAGCCAGCAACGAAACCGCCCATCCGAGCCTGGGTTCCGGGGCGGACCACTCGAATGCCATGAGTGTCGTCAGAACTAGCAACAAACCGCGTTGTGAGATCATTCAGCTTAAGCACCAATACCAACGGCTGACCAGCGGCCGGATGAGACCGTAAACTTGAAAGGCATACCGCCGGCGACGTAGAACCTATCCCGAAAACCATTAGCCGCTTTGGCGTTAGCCGCGGTTCTCTTCGGTTTTCGGGTTGGTTCTTGGACCTGTGCCATCCAGGCTAATTGGCCCTGACGACTGCCGGGTAGAAAGCCAAACCACATTGCGTTTAGGCTACTGGATAACCCCGTTTTGACTGTAGAATGTAGGGTTTATATCAATCCTGCGCATCTCGTTTGTGGAGCCATTCAAATATGAGATTTCAACGCCTGTCGCACGTACACCTATTCCAAACGCTCTTCGCCCTGCTGGTCGCCTCGACGTTCGGCGTCCATCTGCGAGCCCAGGAGCGTGTACGACAGCTCTTGGACGCCAAGCAATTGTCCAGCGAACTTCAGGCGTTCTATGTTGTCGACGTCCGAGAAAAATCGGCCTATGCGGCTGGCCACATCCCAGGTTCACGCTGGCTGGATTCGCGACAATGGCAAACCGAATCCTTGATGGAAAACGGACTCACGGATGCGGATGCATGGAATGGCCGCGTTCAGCTATTGGGGCTGGACAACGACAAGCCGACGGTTGTCGTGGGCGAGTCCATTACAACCACAGCTCGCATCTGGTGGCTGCTGAAGTATCTGGGCCTGAAAGATGTGCGACTTGTCGACGGTGACTTCAAAGCCTGGTCACAAGCCGATCTGCCGTTGACTACTGAGACGGTCGCGATCGAACCGAGCGCCTACAGCGTAGATTTCCGCAAAGAACGATTGGCGACGCTGGAACAGGTGACCATGATCGCCAACGGCGACGGTGATGTGAAAGTCCTCGACAATCGCAGCTTGCAAGAGTATTCCGGAGAAGAAGGCTCCGAAGGTGGCCATATTCCGGACGCCGTGCACCTTGAATGGAACATGTTTTTGGATGAGGAAGGGCGATTTCTCCCCACTGACAAAATCCAAGCGCTATTAGCGGAGAAACAGGTGGACCTGTCAGATCCGGTCGTAGCACACTGCAGAACCGGTGCCCGCTGCAGCGTGGCCGTTTTCGCTTTGGAACTTGCGGGAGCAGCCGACGTGAAAAACTACTACCGCGGTTGGTCAGAATACGCCGTGCAGAAGAGCGCTGTGATCGAAAAGTAAAAGCCTGAGCAATCCTCAAGCTTGAGGCCCCAAGTCATCGCGCCAACTCGGCGGTAAGCGATCCAAGATTTCAATCGGAGCTGGGCAGGAGGTCTTTTTCGGAATCGCCCTTTGGCGCAAAAATTCCGCGGTCTGCTCCAATCCGGCCTCAATTGATAAGCCGGCCTCGAATACTTCGGGAAAGACACTCCGCACCTTGCGGTGATCCGCGATTGCATGCTTTACTTCTTGCCGTTCAGCAAGATGCTGAATCCCTGTATCCTTTCCTGTGATGCGTTGTACACAGCGGGCCAAATCGAGCACTGTCATAACCTCGTCGCCGCCGACGTTGAAGATCTGGTTACGGGCTTGCGTTTGCTCCGCACAAGCCGCGATGCACTTGGCCACGACGTCAATGTAGGAAAAATTCCGCGATTGACTTCCGTCTCCAAACACAGGCAAGGGCAGTCCCGCCTGAATGCATCGAAAAAATATTCCCACCACATTGCGAAAGGGATCCGCGATATTCTGCTTAGGCCCAAACACATTGTGGGGCCGTAGAATGGTGTAGTTCGGACCGCCATAGTAGGCGTGGAAAGCTGCGATATGCTGTTCACAGGCGTATTTTGCAACGCCATAGGGATCACAGGGCCGGCAAGCAGTGCTTTCGGTCAGCGGCCGCTCATCCGTCGGGTGTCCATAAGCGGCGATCGAAGACGTAAACACAAAGTGGCGGACATTCGCCCGATAAGCCGCAGCCAGTACGTTGCTGGTGCCAATCAAGTTGTTGTGGTAGTTGAAGTTCGGAATATGATGACTGAGCCCTTCGGCCGCGTAGGCTGCCAGATGAAACACGACTTCCGGTTGAAAGCGGGCAAAGATGGAATCCAGCGGTTGGCAGCAATCATGCTGAATGAATTCAACTCCTTCGGGAATATTTGCCGTACTGCCGCCGCTCAAATCGTCGATCCCGGCCACCTGCCAGCCATCACGCACTTTGGCTTCCGCGACATGTGCGCCAATGAAACCCGCCACGCCGGTGATAAGAGCCCGCATTCTCAGTTCCTCAATTCGACTCGCCCACCTGGGACGACCACGCTAGCCATCAACAGACCTTAAACTATTCGCAATTAGGAATCCCGCCAAGCAGCGGCAAGAGCGAATTGTTCACTTCGGACCCAATGCATGAGATTCTTGTTTGTTGTCTCTGGGCAGGACTCGCCCTCGACCCGCTTCCGCATCCTGCAGTACATACCGCTGCTGGAACAGTCCGGGCATCGCTGCGATGTGGCTTACAGTTTCCCGCAGAAGTATGACCATTTCCGTTTGATCGGCTGGCGTTTGAGCCAGTTACTAAAGCGGACGGTACGACATTGGCACGCCTGGCTCGCCCAGCAGCGAAAGTACGACACCATCGTCATCGAACGCGAAGTCTTTAACGACGATACGATTGATATGGAAAGAAGACTCCGCGGGGCAACAAAGCGGCTGGTGCTGGACGTGGACGACGGGGTATTCCTGCTTCACCCTCAAAAATTTGACGAGCTTGCACGCATGTCGGACGCGGCCATCGCCGGGAATCGCTGGCTGGCGGAATACCTGATCACGCGCTGCCCCAACGTGGAACTGATTCCCACTTGTGTGCTACTGGCCGACTATCCCCAACGCCCGGCTTCCGCACAACGCAGCGATAAGCCCAACGTAGGGTGGATCGGCAACGCACCCAATGTGGGTTTGCTCTCGGTAGCCGCACCCGCCCTCCGCCAGGTTGCCGCTTCTTTGGCTTACAAACTGCTCGTCGTCGCGCCTTCTCCAGACAAACTCCACGATGTCGACTTGCGCGGGGTGGAGGTGGAGTTTCGGAAATGGACGCCTGAAACCGAGGTCCAAGACATTCGCGACATGGACCTGGGGCTGATGCCTCTACCCAGCGGTGAAGAGTGGATGAAATACAAGTGCGGTCTCAAGCTGATTCAGTATTTGGCCGTTGGTATTCCTGGAATCGCTTCCCCCATCGGGGTCAACGAGGAGATCCTGGCAGGCGGCGAAGTTGGCCGCGCCGCTCAGGATGATGCGGGCTGGGAATCAGCTCTGCGTGAACTGATATCGAATGCCGAACTCCGCATGCAACTCGGCGATGCGGGGCGCCGCCGAGTCGCGGCGGAATACAGCATCGAAGGCAACGCCTGGCGTTTTGAGAAAGTACTTACGGGGAACTAGGCATGGCTATTTCTTGGAGGCCACCACAGTAATTCTGCCCGAACAGCGGAGCAGCGACGCGAGTTTTCCAGGTACCAGCAGGATCCAATTCCACCAGGCAGGTGGCTCTCCGCGAAAATACTCCATCCAACGCTCAGGCCATCGTGCGTGAGGAAAACGCAGCTTCCCCCAGGCTGCAATACTTCCCCACCAATACCGCGTGTTTGACTGATGGATAATCCGCACACGCTGAAAACCTTCCTCACCAAGCAGCCGCCGCAAGCTTCGAATGTGGAACATCTGCAGATGTCGCGGAGCATCGTACCCCAGCCAATGGCGACCGAAAACGATTCGCTCCCAACTCCCGGCGTTCGGAACGGAAAAAGCCAAATGGCCGTCCGCGGTCAGAACGCGGGCAGACTCACGGATCACCTCCCGCGGATTCGGTACATGCTCCAAAACCATCCACATGGCGACCACATCGCGGCTGCCCGTTTCAATCCCCGCATCTTCCAAGCGACCACAATGCACCTGAAGCCCTTTTTCGCAAGCAGCGGCAACCGCCGACGCGCTTGGCTCAATCCCGTCGACAACCCACCCCAGGGACTCCGCCTGCTGTAAGAAACCGCCATGAGCACAACCAACTTCCAGCAGACGAGATTCGCCAGGTTGAGGTGGCTTTGGCAACCAAGTCGCATTCTCCTGCCCGAGCCAGTTTAAGAATGCCCTCGCTCCAGGTATTCCCCGCAACAATCGACGTGCGAATCCAGGCCTCTTGCCGGAATGCTGCTGAAGTCCGCGATCCCTACCAACTTCCCCAAGCTGGGATTGCACGCGCACGCCTGGCTTTGGACCATGCGACTGAGCTGGAGAGTCTTGGCGTAAGCCACCGCGAGTGTGCGGTGCGTACTCCGACGGATAGCAATCCATCAAGCACGCATCACTGGGCCTGGGATTAAGATAGATGTGTTTACACTGACGGCAACGGACGACCTCGAACTTGCCTGGTATGCCGTAGGTTACATCTTGAATTTGGCAGATGGAACGCGGTCCGCTCGCGTCTCCTGCTTCGCTCGCCCCTCCTGTCTGGCTCGCCCCTCCTGCCTGGCTAGCACCGCACAATGGACACGAGATCGCAATCATTTCCAGCCTTGGTTCGCCTGGGCCCGGAACCGATTGCGACATGACTGAGTCCGATATTAGTAGTTTTAAGAGAAGTGGACACACCCAAGCGGATAGGACACAATGCGGTCTCGCCACAGCAAACGAAGCTCCCATCCGAAAACCGTCAGCCGATCGTCATCAGCTGCGGTTCTCTTCGGTTTCGGGATAGGTTCCAAGTGCTGGCCAATCCGCCGCATCAAGCAAGCCGCCAATGAATGCTCCCATTTAATAGCCATTGCAGCGATTTGAAAACGCCTGAGACATCCTCCTCTATCCCTTTTGCCGTGCCAACCGATATCGATGGCTAAGAAGATCGCTCTGCTGATTCACGCACTGCATGGTGGCGGTGCCGAGCGTTTGATGAGTCAATTGGCGACTCGCTGGGCAATAGAGAACGAGGTGCATCTGATAACTTGGGCCGCGCAGTCCACCGATGCGTATTTCCTGCCAGAGAATGTCCAGCGTCACGGCCTTGATTTGATGCGCAATAGCTCGGGAATTATGCAGGCGGCAACTTCCAACATCCGACGCGTCAGTCGCCTGCGTAAGTTGCTTCACGACATCGAGCCGGATTGGCTGCTCAGTTTTTGCGATCAGATGAACATCGTAGCCCTGCAGGCCAGCCGTCACCTGAGCTGTCCCCGTTGGATCGCGGAGCATAGCAACCCCGAAAAACAAAAACTTAGCAGGCTCTGGGAATACTGGCGTGGCTGGAGCTATCCCGGTTGCACGGGCTGCGTGGTGCTAACCGAAGGGATTGCGGAATACATGCAGCGATGGATCAGCCGCGAGCGAATTCATATCATCCCGCCCGCCATCCAGTCTCAGCAAGTTGACCTACTAGCGAAAAGCCCGTCCGATAGCGACGCCGAGCGACGCTGGCAGCCGGAGAACAAACACTTGCTCTATGTTGGGCGGCTGAGCTCCGAGAAACGCGTGGATGTTCTACTCGCGGCTTGGCAGCAGATCCAAGCGGAACTCGTGGATTGGGAATTGATCATCGTCGGAGATGGGCCTCAACGCTCTCGTTTGGAAGCCCAGGCGGAGCAGTTGCCGCGAATCCAATTCATGGGTTGGCAACAAGATCCCTCGACCTATTATCGGCAGGCTCAAGTCTTCGTACTGACGAGTGCCTACGAGGGATTCCCGGTGGCTTTGCTGGAAGCCATGAGCCATGGCCTTGCCTGCGTTTCCAGCGAGAATTCCGATGCTCTTTGCCAATTGAACCAACGTGGCACCGCGGTATTCACCGTTCCAGTGGACGATGCGGCGGCGCTGGCCGTTACCTTAAAGAACCTGGCCGCAGACTCGCAGCTCAGGCAACAACTCGCCTCTCAAGCCCTGGCGACCAGTCGCTATTACCAATGGTCCGAGATCGGCAAAAAATGGGATGCCATCCTCGAATCGAATCCAAATAGAAACTGACTCTCCCCACGGGGAAAGTAAGTTTCTTTGGGATATTTGTTTTCGTGAACTAACCTTCCCTCTGGGAAGGTCGCGAGTGATGCGAGCGGGTAGGGCTTTTTGGGTGCATCATGCCGGAAGGATTGGGCTTACGGCGAAGCAGCGAATACTCAAGACGTACGTGTGAGGCAATCGCTCTCGCCACAGCCTCCACATCCTGCAATACATCATCATTCCTGAAACGAATCACGTCCCAGCCCATGCTTTCCAAATGCTTCTGGCGCTGTATGTCTTCTGCACTGACTTGATCATGATATTCTCCGTCAAGTTCAACCACCAGTCGCTTGCGAACGCAAGCAAAATCTGCGTAGTAGTGTGCGATGGGGTGCTGTCGGCGAAACTTGAGTCCGCAGAGCTGGCTACCGCGCAGTAGATCCCACAGGAGTGATTCTGCTTTGGTTTGGTTGGCGCGAAGTTCCTGTGCGCGACTTCGATTCGTCTTTGCCATTGCTTTGGGTCCCCCTCACCGGCCGCTGAGACGTCCGACTCTCCCCACGGGGAGAGTAAGTTTCTTTGGGGATGACTTTTTTTCCTAAACCACCCTTAGACGGCGGGCTGAGGATTGGAAAGTGAGCTTTCGGACTCCTCTTGGAAGCGGTAGCCAATACCTCGAACGGTTTCGACCAAATGGGCATAATCCCCCATCTTTCGTCGAATCGCGCGGATGTGGACATCAATGGTGCGTTCCAGAACCAGCGTATCATCGCCCAGGGCCGATTCGATGAGTTCGCTCCGCTCGTAGGCTCGACCAGGATTCGCGAGAATGGTAGCCAGCAACTTGAATTCGCTTCGGGTCAGCTCTATTTGCTGCTCACCTGCAAACGCTCGATAGCGGCGCAGATCCAGCGTCACTCCATTGCAACTGAGCATTTCGTTCTCGGGCTTCTCGTCATCCGCCAAACGCCGCCTTTGCAAGGCGCGGATCCGCTGCAATAACACGCTGACGCTATAAGGCTTGACCACATAGTCATCAGCTCCCGCCTCGAATCCACCAATCTGATCCAGATCTTCGGTCTTTGCCGTCAGCATGATGATGCTGGCAGCCTTGGTTTCCTTGGCTTTTCTCAGCTGCCGACACACATCGAGCCCGTTGATCGAAGGCAGCATGATGTCCAGCAATATAACGTCCGGCTTCTTCAGCTTGGCTTGCTCCAAACCTTCCCGTCCGTCATAGGCGCAGAAAACGTTGTAACCTTCCTTTTCCAGGTTATAACGCAGGATGTCCGATAATGACTTGTCGTCTTCGACGACCAAAACCTTTGTCTTGCCCATGGCTTCTTCTCACTGCAAATGAGGTCTTAGTCTTGGGTCGTTGTGTCGATGACGAACGATCACGCCATTGACCATATAAATCACGTCCTCGGCAACATTCACGGCGTGATCGCCGATCTGCTCAATGCTGCGCGAGGCGGAAAAACTCAACAGCGCCGGCTCAATCCAGGCGGGATTCTGTTGCATCAGCGAGGTTACTTGATCGATGATTTCGACATTCATTTCGTCGATGGTGTCATCGCGTGCAATGACTTGATACGCCGATTCAATATCCAAATTCACAAAGGCGTCGATACTGTCCCGCACCATGCGTGTCGCGGCGCCGGCCATATCGCTTAGCTGTTCGGGAATCGGATAAGTCTCAAATTCGACGAGATCATTGGCTCGCTCCGCAATATTGCAGGCCAGGTCGGCAATGCGTTCCAGATCGTTATTGATCTTCATCATCGTGGTCAGCCGCCGCAGATCCGCGGCAACGGGCTGGTGCAGAGCCAGCATCTTCAGGCATTCCTCTTCAATCTGCACTTCCACACGATCAATTTCTTCGTCCAGCCCGATCACTTCCGAAGCCAAATCGCTTTGCCGACCAATGAGTGCACGGATAGCCTTGTGGACCATCTCTTCCACCTGGCCAGATAAAGCAAGGACGCGATGATAGGCATCCCCCAAATCTTTGCTTAAATGCCGTGACATGAACGAACCGTTTTCTTTCGATTGCTGGAATCCATACATCTCTGCGAAGTCAGAACTTCCCCTCTCAGGATAGTCTGCCGCGAGAGATTTGGTGAGCCCAACTCTCCGCCCTGTGCGGAGGCTCGCCAGTTTTTCCCCGAAGTAGCAAATGCCACAAGCAGCCGTAGTTATTGGAGAATGACCCGGCCAAAGCTTCCACCCGTCTGCTCATGAAAATTCGATGAAGTCAGGCCTTTTGCCACCCATCATGCGTCCATCGGGAACCGCTTGCCTTGGGCTAGACGAACCGCAAATTCGTGCAACACCGTCTCCTTTTTCGCAGCCGCATCGATCTGTCAACGTGCCGCAGCTTGCGGAAGCGTGGGGCTGGCGTCGGAGTCACCCGCGGGCTGTTTGGGTAACTGCACCGTGAAGGTGCTTCCCAGACCAACCTCGCTGGTGGCTTGGACGGTTCCCCCCAGCGCCTGCGTCAAATGCTTGACAATCGACAGTCCCAAGCCGGTGCCCCCCGTGTGCGAGGAACGGTCTTTCTCCGCCCGGTAGAATCGTTCAAAGACGCGTTCCAAGTCGTCCGGTCGCATGCCAATGCCGGTATCGACAACCTCCAACACCACGCTGCTGGCATCTTCACGCAAGCTCACAGAGACACTTCCCTCACTCTCGGTGTACCTCACCCCATTGGACAAGAGATTGCTGGCAATGGTCTGAAAGCCATCTCGGTCGCTACGGAGCAATATTTTGGTAGAAGGCACATCGACGTTGATCTGGACACCTTTACTGCGTGCAACGGCTTGTGCCGCGGCGACGCAGGACTCAATGGCTTCCACGGCATCGAACAGCTTGAACTTGAGGGCCGAACCTACCTCCACCCTCGAGAGCTGAAGCATTCCCTGCACCAAGCCGTCCATGCGATCGGCCTGGGCAATAATATTGCCGATAAAGCTCTCTGCCATTTCCGGGTCTTCCAACGCACCCAGTTGCAGCGTCTCCGCATAGGCCCGAATGGCAGCCAGCGGTGTTTTCAACTCGTGAGAGGCATTGGCTACAAAGTCACGCTTGATCAAGTCCACGCGTCGGATCATCGTTTCGTCGCGAATGGTAACCAGTGCACCCGTGCGCTGACTGCCGAGTGACAAAGGCTTCGCCAGGATCCGCAAGTGCTTCGGGGCCGTTCCAAACTCGATCTGCTCCTCGGTTGCAGTACGCTCCCGCAGTACCTTTTCGGTCAGCCTGGCGATGGCTGGGGTCCTGATGACTTCCAACAATGGCCGTAACAGGTAGTTTTCATCCGGCAGATCCAGTAGTCGATGCATCGCTTTGTTAGCAAGCAAAATGCGAAAGCGATCATCGACTGCCAGAACACCCTCGCGAAGATTTCCCAACACCAACTCCGAACGATCATTGGCGTTCTTCAGATCCGAGTAAACCTGATTGATCGTACGGCTGACCGCATCCATTTGCAGACAAAAATCGGAATCCTGAGGCTCGACTCTGGGCAGAAGACGCTTACGCTGCCCAACAGATTCCAACGCGCGGAACCAGGGCCTCAACAATCGCCGCCGCTGCCAGGATTCACGATAGAGAAAAAACCAGCCGACCAGACCCAGCACGTAAGTAGTAACAGTCAGCACACCACATTGAAGCCACCACGCCGCTCGCACAGGCGACCTGCCAAGCTCTTGCGTAACTCTTATCCTGGTAGCATCGACAGAAGTCGAACTAAGTGGCAACTCGATGGACAAACGCTGCCTAGACGAGCCGGCGGCTTGCGATCGAATTCGTCCAGTCTGGATTTCTGAGGACCCGCCACCAACGGAATCCGCCGCATTGGCTGGCGGCTCACGCAATACTCGGGAGGCACCCAGATCTTCCATAAAGCTCGCCTCATCCGCCGAGTCGGCCGCTACCAAGGGAATCAGTCCGACTCCCAGAGACTGCTGCAACTCAGCCCATTCGGGACTGTCTTCCGCGGGAGCATCCCACTGCCGGGCCTCAACCGTCGCCACCGCCGCGACCGCAACCTTGCGAAAGGCAGCTTCCTGCTCCTTGAGCCATGCCGATCTCAACCACGCATAGCCCAGAAAACCAATCAGCAACGATGCGGCTGTCCAAATCAAAACCAGATGGAGAAATAGTCGCATCAGACGCCTAACCGCAGCGATTCAATTTGCTGAACACCAGCTGGCATTATAAGTTCGCCCACTACCATCACAAGCTTGCGTGGCCGCCAGAGTCGGCCGGTCAAAAGCAAATGCAACTCCGAACTACCCTGACTCGATGCCCCACGTCTCCCCGGTCACAAAAGCTCACTGTGCTACATCTTGGGCTGTATCATCCTCGAGCAACGCCTCCTGCAGCGCCTGGCGGACCCCCATGGGCTTCACGGCGAAAAATTGATCCGCCCTGGCATCCCGAACGGTCGTAGGATTTCGCAGCCCTTCGATCAAATGCCGCCCCACTTCCGCGGTTGCTGGCGTCACCAGCCCGAGCCACAAGCCCGAAAGATAGGGCGTCAAAATCGGCACGGAAATCAACCATCGCTTTAAACCTCGTTGCCTGGCAAACTCGCGGATCAATCCACCGTAGGTCACGACATCGGAACCGCCGATCTCGAAAATCTGGCTCCCTTCAAATTTCAAGGCCTGGGCCTCGAACAGGTATTCCACCAGATCTCGGATCGCGATGGGTTGCGTGGGCGTCGACAGCCAACGCGGGCAGATCATGATGGGCAAACGTTCCGTCAGCGAACGAATCAACTCAAAGGAAAGACTGCCCTGGCCCAAAACTGCCGAGGCTCTGAATTCGATCGTCAGCACCCCGGATTCACGAAGAATCTGCCCCACCTCATGGCGGCTTCGCAAATGCGGAGACAGATTCGGGTCGGTGTCCTCTCCCAGCCCGCCCAAGTAGATGATCCTGCCAACACCGCAACCTTCGGCAGTGGCTACGAAATTGCGAGCCGCCTGTCGATCGAGTTCCTCGAAATTTTCGGCGGTTGCCATAGAATGGACCAAATAATAGGCCGTTTCGATTCCTTGCAAGGCTGGCTGCAGGCTTTCCGGTTGCATGACATCCCCCCGAACCACGTGGATTTGGCTGCGATATTCCGGGAAACCTGCAAAGAAGGGCTCCAGCTTAGACGGATTTCGCGTCAAGCAGCGGACTCTGAATCCCGACCGAACAAGCCGTTCCAGGAGCTGGCCACCGACATAGCCGGTTGCTCCCGTTAATAGAATCTTGAAGGAGTGGTCAGCCGCTTGAGAATTTGACATTGCCGTTACTGTTGACTCCTTTCGGAAAGTGCGGTTTCTCTATCCAGAAGAGGCTCTGCCAGGCATATCAGGGCTCTGCCTTTGAAATTCGTGTTAGTGGATAGCTTATGATTCTACTACGTAAACCAGAGCCTTTCGCTATTCGCAGCTTCCTGGACGAGCAGCTGGGAGCGGATTTCAATTACCCCGAGGTCGGTTCGAGCCGTATCGGACTACCCAGAGGCTATGACCACAACCGAACCGTAAAGCAGGTTGGCAATGGTGAATCGGCCTTTCTGCATGCCTGTCGAGCTCTTCAAAGCTGGCAACAGCTTCAGCTGGGCTGGGTGTATTCTTGGCCTCTTAATGCCCCCCTCCGCCCGGGTGAATCCATTGCCGTAATCGGAAGATCACTGGGACTGTGGTGGCTAAATGCTTGCCGCGTTGTCTACGTGGAAAACGACCTGGAAGGTGAGCACCACCGAGTTTTTGGCTACGCCGTGGGGACTCTGCAACAGCATCTGCTCCGCGGAGAAGAGCGGTACACCGTTGAGCTGCGACCGGATGAATCCGTGTGGGTTGAGATAGCAGCTTTTTCAAAGCCCAACTCGGGGTTGGCGGCGATCGGCTATCCGCTGATTCGCAGGGCCCAGGAGCGGTTTGGCAAGTTCTCGTCGCAGCGTCTGGCAGAATGCATGCAAGCATCCATCCGAGCCGATGGAGCTGATGAGCAAAGCAATCGTCCGCGAGAGTCACTTGCCGTCAAAGCATGAAATCTTGACTCAGGATCGTGTAGGCCGTTTTCTGCTACCGTGCTTACGCATGATTTCTATGGCTTGATTCCGGGCGGAGGACTCTCTCCGCACCGCATAAATCCGTTCTCGCGCTTGGCGATATGCAGTTGCGTGCTCGACGATCGGCCGAGGATAGTCTTTGCCCAAGACGCAGCCCACTTTACCTTGCAACGATAGCGGCATCTTGTGCGGCTCGGCAATGTATTCGTTTGGTACGGCCGCCAGTTCTGGCACATAGGCACGGATGAACTTTCCCTCAGGATCCTGGTCGTGAACCTGTTTGATGGGAGAATAAATCCGCACGGTATTGATGCCGGTGGTTCCGGATTGCATTTGGAACTGCGAAAAATGGATCCCCGGCTCAAAGTCCAGAAAGTGCCGAGCCAGGAAAACAGCCGTTGGTCTCCAATGCAGCCACAAATGGTAGGAGGCGAATGAAACCAGCATGGCCCGCATGCGGAAGTTGATCCAGCTTCCTCGCAGCAGGGCTCGCATGCAAGCATCCACCAAGGGGTAGCCCGTTCGACCCTCGCACCATGCCTCAAATCGCCCTGGATCGAATTCGTCTTCTCGCAATCCATCGTAGGCCCGCGACATATTCTGAAACTCAATCTCGGGCTCGTCCTCCAACTTTTGCATGAAGTGGCAGTGCCAGCTCAGGCGGGATTCAAAGGATCGCAATGATTTTTGCCAGTTACCGATATGCTCACCAGCCGCCTTGGCATCGCGCAATTCCGACCTGCGTTGACCCAGCTCTTGAACGATCTGTTTGACCGACAGACACCCCCATGCAATGTAGGGGCTGAGCCGGCTACATCCTTCAAAAGCCGTCACAGGACTCGACATGCTGGAACTGTAATCTTGCCCGCGGTATTCCAGGAACGAGGACAAAACTTGATTTGCCTCCGCGACGCCACCTGCCTGCAAGTGTTCTTTGTTGGTCGGCGTCAAACCGAGCTCTTCGGCACTTTGCAGCCTTCCCGAATCGACATACCTCGGACAAGTAATGGATGTTGGCGTCGGTGCAAGCGGCTGTTTCAAGAAATACTCGCGACGCTTCGCCCAACCATCCCTCGACCGCAACTTTCTGATGACTCCGGATTGCGGAAACTCATTCCATTCAATGCCTAGCCGCTTCGCCCAGGCAGCGACTTGCAGATCCCTGGCATAGGTAATGCTATTCCCGGTCTCTTCATGACTCCAAAGAGCTTCGATTCCGTGCTGATGATGCAATTCGTCAAGCACCTCAGGTACCGTACCGTGACGGATAGCAAGCTGACCACCCACACGCCGCAGTTGTGACGCCAGCTCCTGAAGTGACTGGTTGATGAACAGCAGGTGGGAAGCATCAAATTCTGGAGAATGCAGAAGCTGTGGTTCGTAGATATACAGGCAAAGACAGGGACCGCGACGACTGGCTTCCCACAGCGGACGGTGATCGGCCAGTCTCAGGTCACGTTTGAACCACACAACTTGCATCGACGCACCCCGCCAGCAGCATCCTTCCGGAAATGATCGCCCTCGCATTACCATCGCAGGCTGTCAAATCCGTTCATCAAGCCTCTTGCAGGGTCATGCAATCTTAGCTGGCTGGAATGCTTCGCAAAATCTGCGGCCAGCTAGCGTGCATCACGCTTGGCTTGGGTCCGCCGACCGCGGGCAGAGATATGCTTGTCCTTGCGAACCTGTCCCGAGACGCGTTTTCGAGCCTGCTTGGCAGAAGCACTCGCTTTGGACGACGCAAGTGTCTTTTTCTTGGTCGAAGCCTTGGGCTTGGTTGCCTTGGCCGTCTTGGAGGGAACCGCCTTGCTGGTTCCCTTCGCCTTGCTCACCGCTGCTTTCTTCGCTGGGCTGCTCTTTCTCGGTGACTTCTTGCGGGTCACCTTTTTGACTGTCGATTTCGATGGTTTGTCGGACGCCGTCTGCGCCTTAGCCTTCGTCGGTGCTGCGGAATTGCTGCTGCTTGTCGACGCATTCTCCAGGCGTACTAGCTGCTTCTCGAATCGCTCCAGTGTCTCACTAAAGAGCTGCTCTTTCTTGCGGGTCTGAGCACTTCCCTGACTGGCGCGGGCTCCCCGCGGGCTCTGCTTACCGCGTGCCTCGCGATCCTGACGATCCGCCTTCTGACGGTATTTGTCGCGCGACTTCCTAGCTCTTACGATCCGCGTCTTAAGCGCCTTCTCATCCAAATTTTTGACGTGACGCGACAGACTATCCAAAAACAACTGGAGTTCGACCGACGTGCAAAGCTGACGGGCGAGTTGCGAAGATATGGCCAAAACACTTCTCCTGAAAGTGAGCGAGAAAAAATGGGAGCCGACGCAGGCTCGGACACCCGAAGCACCAAGCACCCGAAGGTCTCTTCCGGCTCTTGGTGTCGTTCCACTTTTAATTAACGTGGAACATCGACAACGATCACCGAAAATCCATGACTACGGCTGGCTATGCTAACCGGATCTTACCAGGGCTGCCACGCTCGAATAAGCCTACAGCGAACGCGAATACGCTGAACGCGCACAGGACGAACGCGTACAGAGCTCCGTTAGCAAAAAGCAGCTTCAAGAATTTCCAAGGCTGGCTGCTAACTCAGATCGCCGGACTTCTTGATAGCACGAAACAAAGCCACTCCCAAATAAACCGCTACTGCGCAGCCCATAGCTCCAGGAACAGATACCTCTCGGATGGTGGGCTTCACGTTGCTGCTCAACAGCGAAGCGGACCCCATGAATAGAGCTGCGGTCAATAGTCCCATGACCAGACGATTGACGATTGTATCGAGCTTGCGATGTTCGAGATGAATGTCGAAACTACCGCGGCGCATGCGATTAATGATGTCGGAGACATCCGCAGGGAAGCTTTCGGCCAACTTGGTCCAATCCCGCTGCAGGCTCGTCAGCCGCCGCCAGATGCGCTGCGGAGACAAACGGCGTTGGATAGCCTGGGCGCGGTAGGGTTCCAACAATTCGGCGATACTGAAGTCGGGCGACAATTGGCGGGCCGTGCCATCCAACATCACCAGCATCTTGATCAGCAGACTCACCCGCGACGGCAATATGATGTGGTGCTGACGAATGATCTCCGTCATTCCATTGAGTGCCCCCGCCAGATCAAAATGATTGAGCGACTGTCGACCGTAGTATTCCACGTAGTCCAGCAAGTCGGATTGCAAGCGCGAGCGATCAAAGCTGGGCGGCATCTCTCCCAGTTCGACGACGGCATCCAGCAGACGATTCGCATCGCGGTCGACGGCCGCCATAAGCATATCTTCGATCTGCTCACGCAACTCCTCATCCACTCGCCCAACCATGCCGCAATCCAGTACGCCAATCACTTGGCCCTGCTGAACCATGAGGTTGCCCGGATGTGGATCCGCATGATAAAAACCATCTCGAAACACCATCTGCAGAAACATGTTGGCCCCTTGCCGTGCAATCTCGGTCAGATCATAGCCGGCCTGTACGAGCTGTTCACGCTGCGAGAGGCTGATGCCCTGCATTAGGCCCATGGTCAAAACACGGCGCGTGCAGAATTCCGCAAACACGGGCGGGAATTGCACACCCGGATCTTCGGCGAAATTATTGGCGAACTGGACCAGGTTGCGTTGCTCCATGCCAAAGTTCAATTCGTTCAACAACGTCCGCTTCAACTCCCGGGTGGTATCATAGGGACGGTATTGGGCTAATTCGGGCGAATAGGTCTCGGCCAGCTTGGCAATCTCCAGGAGAATTTCGAGGTCATTCTCAATTCTCTGCTCGATACCCTGATGCTGCACCTTGACGACCACTTCCGTGCCATCCTGGAGACGCGCCCGATGCACCTGACCAATCGAAGCCGATGCAAATGCCTGTAGATCGATCGCGGCAAACAAAGCCTCGGGTGGTTTTCCAAACTCCTGCAGAATTGTCTGATGAACCTGCTCGGGGGTATCCGCGGGAGTGCCGGCCTGCAATTTAGATAGTTCTGCGGCCATCTTCGGTCCGACCAAATCGGCCCGCGTACTGAGCACCTGCCCCAATTTGATAAAGGTCGTTCCGAGTTCCGCTAGAGCCAGTCGCACCCGCTGCTCCAGTGACATACTGCCAATCTTCTGTCCGTCTTCGCTGCGAAAATGCTTCTGCAGCCAATCCACGTCAATGGTGCTCAACCATGGAGCGAGGCCATATTTGGCAAGAACAGAAATGACTTCGTGCAGGCGCCCCGCATTGCGCACCATTTGCGGTAGATCCGAAACTTCCACAGCGAATACTCCCAATTCTCAGCGCTGAAATAGTTCGTTTACGCGCACGTGCTCCGAACTGCACCTCGGGCCAATTCCGAGTTTGCGGGATACGAGGCAATCGTTACAAGCAGGCGAAATGTCCTGACGGGCCTGGCGCCCGTTTTGCGAGTGTAAGGGCAGCATGGCTCGCAGACCAGCGGGTGTCGAGCATGCAATGACTCCCCCATCTTAAATCAAACCTGGGGTGGCACGGGCTTGCCCGTGCACTCTCTCGTTATCAGCTTGCACCTGCTTGACGCGTAGACGCTTTTCGAAGTCAAAGAACCTGGGAAAGCGGTAGATACTTCGACGGCGTTCAGCAAGTTGGGATTCGCAACAAGCTGGTAACACAAAGAAAAAACACGGGCGAGCCCCTGCCACACACTGCCGGACAGCGAAACGCTTGCAGAATCAGTGAATTGACGATTCGCGAGCGTGAAATGCAATGTCAATCTGGTCTCTAGATTGCCAGCGGTGTACTGACGTTAGATGGCACACCACTGGATGAGCTTCAAGATGTTTTCCATCGCCTAAGCCCTTAAAGGCTGCCACTCCAACGATGTCTGCACATAGATTGGATGGCCAAGCGTAGATTCATCGGTGTTGGTTGACGCCGAAAAGCGTCAACCAACAACCACCGATTTGAAACTGGAAACGCTTACTTCTTTCGTTCCAGGGTAAAGTTGATCACCGTACCACCCGACTCGACCTCGATCTCCTTGGGGCTGATCGTGTAATTGTCGACTGGGGGAGCATAGGGCTTAAATTCATCTTCCTCGCTTTCTGTAGCGGTGCTTTCTTCGAACACCACGCGGTGCTTGCCGATAATCGCTCCCGGCACCCCATATACATACGACGCCTCGAACTCTCCCTTTTCGTTCAAACCAGCCAAAGACGGGCGTCCGCCGTCAACCGGCGAGAACATGAGACCGCCATATTGAACTGGTTTTCCGTCCAGAGTGACGGTTCCGGTGAGAGACGCTAGTGGGGGACGATCACTTCCACAACCTGCGATGACCACGATGCACGCGAGCATCAAACCACGTAGGTAGATCATATTTCTTTCCTGTGTAATTCTGAAAAATGGGCAGAACGGGATGAAACTACTCGTCAGAACCGCGGCCTGTGCCAGTCCGACAATAATCGAAGCCCGTTTGGCTATCTTCGCTGAAGCATCACGTTGACTAGCCAAGAGACATGAAGACGACCCAGGCCGTCTTCATGCGTTATGAGAATTCTCAATAGTCGAATACCGGTCCGCTGGTTGAATACCTTTTTGGAAACCATTAGCGACTTGGCTTCAACCGCGGTTCGCTTCGGCTTTCGACTGGACTTTTAATATTCGCTAATGACCGTCCCGTCATCCTTGCCGCACAGAGCATTGAACGTGGTACCGAAGTCGATGTTCTCGGAGATGAATCGCACCGAGCCATCGCCGAACACGAACTGAGCGCCACCGACGTGCGCCGAGTGATATCCGGCATGAAGACCGGTCGAATTGTAGAACGTACCGTTGTTGTTCCACCGGGCAAAGTTGATTGGAGCTCGGCAAACCGTCAGGTTGCGGGTGTAGCCTCCACCGCCATTGAATGAATCCACCGTGTTCCAATGCGACAGACCGGCCGCCCACATGCCACCATGCCCACGACCGGAACGAGAGTCCATCCGGCTGCCATCGCGAATATCAACCATGTAATTCGCGTTTTCGCCGATCGCAATCGTATTGCTCGTACCGTCGGTCAGGGCCGCGATCTTGTTGCCGGTATACTTCTGATTGAAGATGGTAATGACGCCCGCGTTCTGCATCCATCCATATCCAGTCCAGCAATTGTTGCCGGCGTCAAAGCGACGACCAGGACCACCCGGCGCCGGCTGAATTCGCCAGTAGCCGAGATTGCCCACGTAATCAGGAATCTGAACTTCGTAGCTTGGCGGTCCTCCAATTGCTTGCGTTTCACTGGTGGATTCTTGAACGCGAGTCACAGGAAGTGGACTGGACGGACAGTGGAATACCGGAACTCTCGCCTGCGACATGACCAACCAGTTGCGATTGGGACCCAAGCGATCTTCGAAGTCGGTGTCTACCCAAGCGGTTTGATTGTAGGCAGCGCTTTGCTCAAGTTGCGGCAAGATCTGCACGAGCCATGAAGCACCGATGCGGGTTGAACCTGGCATCGATGCGGTGTTGCCAGGAAACGACTTATGGGTGTCGTGATAATTATGGATTGCCAACCCCAACTGTTTAAGGTTGTTCTGACAAGACATTCGACGGGCTGCTTCGCGGGCCGCTTGAACCGCCGGCAGCAGCAATCCAACCAGAATCCCAATGATCGCGATGACAACCAACAGTTCGACCAGCGTAAAACCAGCTCTTGAACCTCGGGGTCGTCCTAAAGACATACCAGTTCGTAACATAGACACAGTCCTCTCCAAAGAAGAAAAATAAAACCGCACAGCGGAAATAGCACACGGTGAGAAATAGGTGCGTTGGCAGGGAGAGGATGGAGAGTCGCATTGCAAACTTTCGAGTCGCAAATTAACGACTCCGAAATGCTACGTAATTGGACCGCTGACTTCAAGCAGCAAATCGGGCTGTTTCCGCCGTAGGCATGTTGCGTAATTCAATACATGACATCCAAGGGGATCATCCTGTGCCATTAGAAGCCGCGAAGGGCACCCAATAGCCATTGAGGGCTTATCCAAAAAAATGAAAAATCATCAGGATTTACCTTTTTCGTAGCGATCGGCACTTAAGAAGGGCAGCTTTTCGACTCGCTACCAACGCTAGCCTTGGATAAAACAGAAGGGCTAGAAGCGGCACTTTTTCTGGCTAGGATTCCACTGATCGATGATCATCTCGGCCGGCATGCAACAACCCAAGATACAACTCACGCAACCTAACGGAATCTAAAGAAGGCGAGACATCTCTAGAAGACAGCCAATCGAACCGTAGAGAGAGTGCAACGACTTGCAAGACGGTGCAGGGGAGTGCGAAGTGGCCAGGGCCGGGATCGAACCGGCGACACACGGATTTTCAGTCCGTTGCTCTACCAACTGAGCTACCTGGCCAGCGACCGATGCGTCTCATCAATGCATCGACCACACTCGGGGCTACTCGGTTCGCGAGAACCCAGCAACCAGCCAAGTCAAAAAGATTATTTCTAGGACTTCCAATTGTCAACGGGAGCAAATTGAGCTCTCGGACTGTGAAAATGGCTGAGGCTGAGCGATAATGAAGCGAATCGCTGCACGCCAGAACGTGCTTGGAGGCCCGTTTTTGCAGAAACGCGATCGAAAATTGAGTTCTCGGTCAATCACGGCAGAGCGGCTGGCAATCCCGTCGGTAGCGGCTGGGTTGGATTTTCGGCAGATTACCATTTTTTGGAGCTCGTGGAATGTCAGCACCCAAAGCAATGTCGGCAGAGGGGTCACGAGCCATTAGCCGCAATATGCTGCTCGGGCTCGCCGTGAGCCTCATCGGCAGCACCCCCCAGGCCGGTTTCGGCCAGTATTCACCTGACCATCCGCGTGTTCAGCAAAGCGTGGAACGCGGACTGAAGTTTCTGGAAAGCAGCGGTGAACCCGCTTCGCGCGGCAGTGAATACGAAGACGGCGGTCCCATCTTGGTCGGCTACACCGTACTCAAAGTCACGGGAGATACCGATCATCCGCTGGTGCGTGATGCGATTAATCGTGCCGATCGTTTGGCTACCAATGTCAATCGCAGCCGACCGGCCGGCGAAAGCAAGGTGGTTTACGAATCGGCGATGGCCGCCGTGTTGTTGGCTACCGTGGACGCCGGCCGCTACCGCCCGCAGTTAGAACAAATCCTGCAGTTCTTCGTTAACAACCAGAAGCCCCATGGTGGTTTCGGCTACTTGGGACGCGACACAGGCGACACATCTCAGGTCCAGTACGTCATGCTTGCCCTGTGGACTTTGCACCAGGTGGGCCTGGATATTCCGCCTGCCATGGTGGAAGACGCTCTGTCTTATCTCAAAGCGACCATGGACCCTTCGGGCGCTTGGGGCTACCAAGGCAAACTTGGCAACGGTCGCTTGGTGGCACAGGAGCGTGTCAGCACTTCACTGGCGACGGCAGGTGCTGGTTCGATGCTGATCGGTGGTGACATCCTGGGTTTCTATGGCGTTCGCAAGTTACAGAATGACAGCGCCGACGACGTGCCGGAGGCCTTCGTTCGCATCGATCTCAAAGCCCAGACGCGTCGGCGAAGCAGCGGCATCACCATGAGCAAAGCAGACATTGAAAATCCCATCAATGCCGCCGTGCGTTACCTCAACACGTCGGATTTTGCAGGCGCTTACTGGTATTACTACTGGCGCTATTCCCAGGAGCGTTACGAGAGCTTTCTGGAAATCATGAACAATCGTCAGGAAAAAAGTCCAGGTTGGTACAACCGGGGCGTGGAGGAATTGTTCCGCTTGCAAGACGATGATGGCGGCTGGGGCAGGAAAAAAACCGATGTCACACCCCGCTCGATTTGCACCGCATTCTCCATTTTATTTCTGATTCGCAGTACCCAGACGGCCATTGGTAAGCTCGACGAAGGCATGGTGTTCGGCAGTTACCAGTTACCCAACGACGTCACCACCGTGCGGATGATGGGAGATCGATTGGTTAGCGATGAAGAAACTTCCGTACAAAATTTGCTGTCAATGCTGGAAGACGATGCAGCCAGCGACGTCGAGATTGGTCTGCTACCGGAGAATCTGAAACTCGCCGAAGACGCGGAACAACGCAAGGAACAAACAGCCCGACTGGCTCGCTTGCTGGACAGCCAAGACTACAAAGCCCGCCAGGTTGCCGCGAAATTACTGGGCCGCTCCGACGACTTGGACGTCGTGCCCGATCTCATCTATGCATTGTCCGACCCCAATGAGTTGGTGCCCATGCTGGCAGAAGAGAGTCTGCGATTGCTTAGCCGCAAGCTCAATGCAGGCCAGCTAACTCGCAACCCGAGTCCGGCCGAGCGTGCCGCCGCGGAAAAATTTTGGAGGGAATGGTATCTGGGCATTCGGCCCGAATACATTTTTTTGGAACGCTAAGAAGAGCGGTTGATAGTCGCCTTTCGCTCCCGCGATTGTAGCATTTGCCAATCCTTTGGCTCCGTCAGCAGCGAAGGCGAGATGCCCCAACTCATTTGAACCATTCGATTCGATAATTTCAGTAGTGAAGCTCATGAGCACAGCCTCTGTATCCGACTCCGCCGAATCCGCTTCTAAAGACGAGCAACTGAAGCGGAAAGCCAAAGGCACGACCAGTCTCCGCGCTCAAAAAGTCGACGTGGTGGCCAGCATGCTGATGGCTGGATTAGTCGTGATTGGCTTGCTGGTCTTGCTGCTGTTCTTTGTATGGCTGACCCAAACTTTCACATGGAAGGCGGGCGAGATCAAGATTGAACAAGAGCGGGTAGCGGGTCGAGGCGACCATGCCGAGGGCTTCGAGCGCGATATTGAACCGCCCGGAATGGAAGAGATTCTGGACCTGACGGAACCCACCTTGGCGGAAACGCTCGAAGCCGTCACAGAATCCGCCAGCAGTGTAGCTGCCTCCGTTGAGGCCATCGACTCGAATTCCGTGACGACGACGGGCGGCAGCGGCCGCGGAGATAGTCGCCCGCCGGGTCCACTCGGTGAGGGCGATGACATCATCCCTCGCTACGAGCGCTGGGAGCTGAAGTTTCAGGCTAAGGGGCTGCGTCCCTACGCGTCGCAACTTGGCTATTACCAAATTGAGCTGGGATGTGTCGGTGGAGGTATCGCCACGGTCGACTATGCCTTCAACTTGGACAAGGGTCCCCAAACACGCTCTGGCTCCAGTGCGGACGAAAATAAACAGGCCAGGCTGTTCTTTATGTGGAGACAAGAAAACCAGCTGATGCAATTCGATCGGCAGCTCTTATCGGAAGCAGGCGTGCAGACACAGGGCCGCCAGATTCTCAAATTCATCCCCAAAGACCTGGAACAGAAACTTTACGAAATCGAAATGAAGCATGCGCAATCTCAGGGGCATGACAGCGTCAAAGAGATCGCCAAGACCATCTTCGAGTCGCGAGCCACACCAACGGGCGGTTACGAATTCGTGGTCATCGAGCAGCGCTATCGCATTCCTCGCAGTTAGAGTCGCATGGTTCCACCGAACCGCGGTAAGGTTTAGGCTGGCTTTGCGCAGGCGGGATGGAGCAATTTTGGGAAATGGCTACTCGTTTTCGCATTGCACCGTCCACTTCTGGAAACGAGCAGGTTATCATCAACATGTAGGTTCGTTGGTTGAACGATTCTTCGTCCCCACGTCCGAGCATTGAACTCAATGGCTCGGTGCGAGCTTGCAACAGTCATGGCAGGAGTCGCCTGGCGGTCCGATCGGCCCTCGTCTTGTTTCGCCGAATTAGCTTGACCGCTCACTTGGCATTGGCTCCAATCCGATACCGCCTCATCCATGGGGCGGATTTCATTGGCGGATTTACAGCTTGGATACTTAGCAACGGTCGAAGGAACTCGCGGATATGCCGCAAAACATCTACGATTGGATTGGGCTCATTGATTACTGTGCCCTGGCCGCAGTCGCTCTGTTCGGCGCGTTTTGCTGCATCTTGGTTTGGTCGCGTGTGGGCCAAAAATGGTTCAAGACCGAGGAGGAGCAGAACGCTTTTCTGGACAGTATCGAACCCGACCTGATAGCGGGAAATTTTGAGGCCGTCGAGGCCGCCTGCGAAGGCGATCAGCGGGCCGTGCCCATGCTGATTCATTTGGGTGTCAGCAACAAGCACTTGGGGTACGCCAAAGTCAAGCATCTTTTGACCGAGCGCTTCCAACGCGATGTCCTGGCCGAATTGGAAAAGAACATTAGCTGGGTCACAACCGTCATCAAGACGGCCCCTATGCTGGGTCTGTTCGGCACCGTAGTCGGCATGATTGGGGCCTTTGCCACGCTGGCAACGGCACAAAGTGTCGACGCAACCGCACTGGCTTCGGACATCAATGTTGCGCTGTATACCACGGCCATCGGTTTGAGCATTGCCATTCCGTTAGTCATGGTCTTGAATGCGGTCAACAATCGCATTCGGCACATGGAAGAGTTGGTCGGCTCGGGCGTGACTCGCTTTCTGGAGGCCTTCCGGCTTGGCCTTGCCAAAAAGTCGAAATAGTATCGTGAATCGTTCTATCGCTTTCTCGCGTCCCTGAGTGAGTAGACTCAGCAAAAACTATTTTGAATGGATGAACGCATGGCCAGCGTTGCCGAAGAAGTGATTGACGAAGAACTGGAAGTGGAGCAAGACTTCTTAGTTCCACGTCCACCCATGACCGACGATGAGATGGACATCACGCCGATGATCGACATTACCTTTCTGCTGCTCATTTTCTTTTTGGTTGCCTCCAAGATGAATGCTGAGCAGGCCGTCGACCTACCGAAAGCTCGACATGGCGGGGTTGTCGCCGGCAAGGAGTCGGTAATTATTCTGATGAAACGCGGCAGTGGCGACCAGGCTGAGGTCATGCGGTCAGATGGAGTTCCATTCTCGAATGACATGGAACAGCAAAACGCGGAGATCGCGGATTACGTTCAGCAAGGCATCGACGCCGGCAAGAAGCATGTGATCATCAAGGCCGAGGGTAGTGTGCGACATGGAGAAGTGGGCCGCGTGTCGGAAGCCATTTCCGAATCGCTGGATGAAGGAGAAGTAATCAACATCGCGGTCATGGAGCAGACTTAGAGGCAGTTCATGTCATTACGCTTTCAATGCCCCAACTGCAAATCGATTCGAGCCGTCAATCGCCGACTGCTGGGTAGAAAGACCCAGTGCCCGGACTGCGGTGCGGAAGTGCAGGTCCCGGATGAAGCGGAATTGGAACGGCAACGGCAAGAGCGCGAAACCCTCCGCAACGAGGCCCAACGCAAATCCGAGGCGGCGACCATCGTCATTGCCGAGGAGGTCGTGGCCACAGCTGAGTCAGTCGACGACGATTCGGAAATGGATGAGGCTGAGCGAATCGCCGCTGAGGAGAAAGCCTTGGCGGCTGCCACGACGAGTTTTACTCGGCCCAGACCCGCGGCCAGCCAGGATATGGACATGACGCCCATGGTCGATGTGACCTTCCTGCTGCTGATCTTTTTCATGATTACAGCCTCTTTCAGCGTTCAGAAGAGCATCCAACGGCCTGCCCAAAAGAGCGAAGATCCAAGCGTCAATCCAGTGCAGCGCGAAGAGGAAGACAATCCTGATCTCGTGACGGTTCAGGTCGACGAGTTCAATGCTTACAACGTCATCACCGTGGACTGGGACCGAGTGGTCGGCAGCAAACAAGACTTGATCGTAGCCCTGGCGGATGCACACGCGGGTGGTAGTTCGGGCCGGCAGCCGAGCAAACTATTGGTTCAAGCCCACGAGGACAGCATGCACTCGGCCGTTATTGCCGCCCTGGATGCAGGCAGAGAAGCCCGCTTCGAGAGCTTTGAAGTGAGTACGGTCGAACAGTTTGACTGACGGGCAAGCCGCGCAAACAGACCGGCGCACCCCAAGCGGTAGCCTCGCTTGCACAGCGGCTCCTGCCCAAACAAGCCTTTTTTCGCAGCTTCATGTCGCTGGCTGCTATAACAATAAATGCATCGACGATTGACACGGCCCGCTAGTCGTAGCTTCGCCCTGACACTCGCGTTTTCCAATTAACCTAAGCTCAAAAGAGAATTCCCGCATGACGGTACGGGCGTCCAAGTTCATTGATTTATTGGAATCTCAAGAACTTCTTTCACCAGAGGTCATTGAGGAACTCCGCAGACAACTGCGTGAAAGCGGCGCGCGGTTGAAGCCGGAGCTTATTGCCAAACTGCTCGTCGACAATGGACACCTGACAAAGTTCCAGGCGACCAAACTAGTTTCCAGCTTGTCCCAAGAAGCGGAAGAACCGGAGCCCACACCCAAGCCCGCGGACACCAGTTCGAATCGTGCCTCGGTGAACGACGAGCTGACTTTCGCTGATGAAGCCGATGAGCCCGTTTCCCGAAAAGCAGCCAAGCAATCCCGCGAGCCAGCGGAACCGGTAGCTCAGGTCTTTCTAGAAGACGAAGCCCCGTTGATCGACCAAGTGGAAGCCGTCGAGGTAGTCGCCGATGACGGCGATGCGGATGTTATTCAGGCAGTCGAAGTGGTGGAGCCGGCGGCTGCGAGCGGACCATTGGATGCGGTTGAAGAGACGATTCCCTCGATCGCCAAGCCGGTCAGACCCAAAGTTGCCAAATCCAATCCTTGGGACTCTTTCCGCATCTTGGGTGTCGGACTACTTCTGGCACTGGTGCTGATTGCGGGTTTCTTCTTGGTCAATTACTTCATTCGCGGCAACGCCGAAGACCGACTGAATATGGCCAACGAGGCCTACGAACAACGCAGCTACGAAACCGCGGCTACGATGTACGAGGACTTCGCCAAGACCTGGCCTTCGAACGAAAACGCCTCCTTCGCCCGCGTCCGTTCTGCTCTGGCGAAAATCCGCGAATCCGCAGAAGGCGCTCCGGATCCGGCTTTGGGTCTGCAGACTGCCCTGGAAACGCTGCCCACGGTGGCGGATGAAGCGGGGTTGTCCGATCAGCGGGATGACCTAGCCGGCGTGTTGATCTCGCTGGCGTCGAAGTTCAACGAAAGAGCAGCCGGTCGCAGTACGGATGAACGCAAACAACTGATGGACCAGATGGCTGAGCTGCTCAGTCTGATCGACGATCCTCAGTTTGTGGGCCAGGCCCAGCGCAATCAACAACGGCCCACACTGGATAAGATTGACGAGGACCGCAGTCGCATTCTGCGCGAGATCTATCGTGATGAGGAGTTGCAGCGAGCGCTGGCTGAGATCGACGCCAAACTGCAAGAGCAAGATACAGATTCCGCCTATTCCATTCGCTCCAAGCTGATCAACAGCTATCCCATTCTGGAAGCCAACGACGCGCTGCAACAGAGAGTCCTGGAAGCCTCGAAAATCCAAACTTCGCTGGTCAAGCCGGGAACACTGTCGCCCACGCTGGGTACGGAAAGCCCGGACCAGACTTTGGGGAACAGTTTTGTGCTCGGGCACCGCTACGGCCAGCGTGCAGCCGGGCTGGAGGGAGAAACGCTGTTCGCCAAGGTTAAGGGTTCTGTCTACGGACTGGATGGTGCTACCGGCAACGTACTCTGGCGTCATTATGTTGGTCGCGAGTTCGATACGCAGCCGATTCGCGTGGGCGAAGCTGCAAGTGCCGGAGTCTTGATCTGCCAGCCTGAAAAGGGCCATCTTCTTCGGGTAGACGGCGTTACGGGTAAGACCCAATGGTTCGTCGACTTCGGGACCCCCATTCATCAACCCGTGGTAGAAGGGGCCGATCTGCTGGTCGCCACCCTGGACGGCGAAATCGCAAGTTTGGATGTGGAAGGCGGACAAGTTCTATGGAACCAAAAACTCCCACAACCCGTTGAGGTTGGACCTTGCCTGGCTTTCGGTAAGCCCAACCTGTATATCCCCGGACAACATAGCAACCTGTATGTCCTCTCACGTTCGGATGGAAGCTGTCGCGAAGTCTTCTATCTCGGGCACCGAGCCGGATCCATTCGAGTCCCACCCGTACTACTACTGGGACAAGTATTTGTCTTCGAGAACAGCACCGCGAGCAATGCCAGAATTCGGATTCTGACGACATCCGAGGACGGTCTGCAACTCGCCCAGTCCCAGGTGCCTTTGCCCGTGGAAGGCAATGTGGTGGTACCGCCGCAAGTGGATGGTCGCCGTCTGATCGTCCAATCGGACTTGGGACAGTTGCTGGTTCTGGATGTGGAACCCACGGCGGAAACAGACAAAGTCAACTTGATCGCCAGTCGAGCGAAGAATGTACTCACACCCCAACTATCATGGCTGGCCACGGCCAACAACAAGCTCTGGGTGGCGGACACACGATTAACACGTTTCGATCTGCAAGTGTCCATGGGAAGACTCAACAGCAGCTGGAGTCGCCACGACGGAGATCGCTTCACGGCACCCCCCAAATTGTTCGACAAAGTCATTGTTCATTCGCGGTCCCTGCGAGGGAATCGTGGTATTCGCGTAGCCGCGGCTGATGCGGACACTGGCGATACGTTCTGGGAGATCGATTTAGGAGTGCCGGTCACGCTACTCCACCAGACCGCCGAAAATCGGATCGATGCGTTGAATTCAGGCGGCATGCTTTTTCAATTGAACAAGGATCGTTTTCGCAGCCAGGCCGATTCGAATCCTGGGCAAGGCAAACGCACGATGGACTTCAGCCTGCCGCTTGAAATCGATGAAACGCACAGTGTGTTGATGAACGCGTCGCGTTCCAATCAGCTGGCTTACTATGACGCAACGCGGGGCGACCTGCGGATCGTTTCCGCTAATTTCGGTGGTGGCCTTCCTTCCTGCGAGCCAGTGGCCGTCGAAGACAAGCTCGCGGTGGGATTAGATAACGGCCAGTTTGTATTGCTTGACCCTAGCAACGGCTCCTTGGCTTCCTCACCCTACCAGCCCCCAATGGAGGCCGGCAAAAAAATTCGCTGGAACCGTCCAGCCTACTTATCCAGTTCCAAGACAATCATTGCCAGCAGCGATCTACAAAAGCTCGTAAGACTCGCGCTGAGCGGCAGTTCGCTGCGAGCACTCACCGAAGTGGACCTAGAGACCCCGTTAAAGGGGCCCATCATTTCGCTGGGCAATCATGTCGCGGCCGTTAACTCCACGCTCAGCGGCGATGCATTGACGATCTTCGACAGCACTTCGCTCAAGGTTCTGCAAAGCGTTCCACTGGACGGCAATCTGGTGGCAGGCCCCTTTGCCATGGAAACCGGTTGCCTGGTGCAAACCGATTCGCGGATCCTGGCACTGACTCCGGAAGGTAAACAGCAGTGGAGCCTGCCCATGACGCGGGCAAAGTTGGTGGGTGCTCCGCTGGTTGGCAACAATCAGCTAATACTCGCAACTCAAACCGGTGAGATCCTGGTAGTGGACGCGAGCACGGGTGAAGTTTCCGGCCGAAACGCTACGGGCCAGCCCTTCAGCTCCAGGCCGCTTGTATTGCCAGCCGGACTGCTGGTGGGCAGCGACGAGGGCACCGTCTTGGCTCTGCCCGTGCCCACGCAAGTGGACACGGCCGGAGGTAGTCAATGATGTCCGTCACCGGAAGCAGTTTTGACGCCCGCACGAAAAGCTTATGGCTTTCGGGCTGCGTCTGGATTCTCACCGTTATCGCTTGCGGTTCTACCGTCCATGCGCAAGAAATCGCGTACGTCGAACCACCGCTTATCGACCAGAATCCGTTCGACTTAATCGTCTTGACGGAAGAGGCCGGCGGACATGAAGTCAAAGTCGTCCTGCTACCCTTTCGCGAACTCCCCGAATCAAGACGTCCAGGTGACAAGCTCGAGGTTGTCCTGCTCAAATATCAGGACAGACGCTACGAAATTGCCTGGAGATCGATCGAAAACATTCTGTTTTACGAACAGCGAATCTACGACGAAGCGCTGGAGAAGATGGAGCAGAAGGACTTCGTAACTGCATTCCAAAATCTCAGCTTTCTCATGAAAAGCTATCCGGACATGCCCAAGCTGGATGAGCTCCGCCAGCAGTTCATCTTTCAAAGCGCCATTGATCGTTTCAATAACGGCGAATTGCGACAAACCCTGTCCGCTCTAGAAGAATTGCGGCAAAATTCACCGGGCTTTCGGGCCGCTTCGGTCACCGCAGCCCTGTCCCGGGTAGCGGATTCTCTCATCAGCGAATATCAGCAGAACGGCCAACTAGGCGCCGCCCAGGCCTTGCTG
>JANSWS010000161.1 GCA_024743355.1 bacterium | reverse complement strand
GGCCAGCTTCTTACCTGCCAAGTTCCAAGGGACACGCATCGGGACGGACGGGCGTTCGCTCAAGACCGCTAGTGTGCCCAATCTGAATGCCCGTCAATCTGCATCCCAGCAACGACGCGAGTTGGATCTCGTCCAGCAGTTGAATCAGGCTCAGCGTCGCGGATTCGACGCCACAAACTTCCAACATCAGACTTCCGCGTCACCCGAAGTGGACGGCCTGATCGAATCTTTTGAATTGGGATTTCGCATGCAGTCGGAACTGCCGCAGGTCATGAACATTGACGCGGAATCGGAGGCGACGCAGGAAGCTTACGGTATTGGTAATCCAACTACCGAAGATTTTGGTCGTAAGTGTCTTTTGGCGCGGCGATTGGTCGAGAGCGGCGTGCGTTTCGTAGAGATCACGCATGGCAATTGGGATCAGCATTTCAATCTCAAGGCGGCTTTGGAAGAGAACTGCACCAGCATCGATCGCCCGGCTGCGGCTTTGTTGGCTGATTTGCAGGCACGGGGAATGCTGGACGAAACGCTGGTAATTTGGTCGGGAGAATTTGGCCGCACTCCCCACGCGCAGAACGGAAATGGCAGGGATCACAACCATGAGGCATTTTCTTGTTGGATGGCGGGCGGAGGGATCAAGCCAGGAGTCAATTACGGACAAAGTGACGAATACGGGTACCAGGTCGTCGAAAAACCTGTGTCCATTCACGATTGGCATGCCACCATTCTGCATCTGCTGGGACTCGACCATGAGCGGCTTACCTACCGCTACGCAGGTCGCGACTTCCGCTTGACCGACGTTTACGGCGAGGTGATCGAAGAGATCATCGGCTAGTAACCGGAACGTTTTTCCTCCCCGATAACTCGCTAGGGCTCGCTTCGACCCTCCCACGAAAAAGTCTGATCACTCTAGTGAGCCCATGCCTTGAGTCGCCGCGTTAAATCCTGGTGTGGCAACATTTTACTAGCGTCTTGAGCTATCATTTCATCTCAATTCGGTTCCCCCGCGCCCCATCGCTAGAGATCCATTGAGATGCATCGAATTTCAAACTTCGCCCATATTCCAAACTGTGTAGATGCCACTCCGCCTGTCGCCCCAAAGGGCACTGCTGTGCAGCATTTTTGTATGGATTTACAAGCACGAAGCGCCAGCAAGTGTGAACTCGATGGCGAACGAAACTCACTCGCTCCCGCGTCGTGCTTGTATTTTCGGGCGAGCCGCGCGATACAAAATGCTGCGCAGCGTTGCCCAAAGGGTACAGGAATTGGAAAAGCACACAAGCATTCTTTCAGACCATGCCTGATTTGGTTTTGTGTTTGGCTTGTAACGGTCCCCTGTTGCGCATTATCCGCCTCGGAAACAGACCAGGCGGTCCCGCAGGACCCGCAAAAGTTCCATCTCTTCCTGCTGGCTGGTCAGAGCAATATGGCTGGAAGGGGCGAGATCGAAGCACAAGATCTTGAGCCTGATTCGCAGGTAGTGACATTGACTCAAGATGGCCGATGGCGACCAGCCATTGCTCCCTTACACTTCGATAAACCGAAGATGGTGGGCGTGGGGCTGGGCCGAAGCTTTGCGCTGGAATACGTCAAAGACCATCCCGGGGTGACGGTAGGATTGATTCCATGCGCGGTTGGCGGCTCAGCCATTGACGCCTGGACTCCGGGAGGGTTTCACGAGCAGACGCAGTCCCATCCCTTTGACGATGCTCTGAAACGCATCGAGATGGTCCGAGGCCAGGGGGTATTTCAAGGCGTCCTTTGGCATCAAGGTGAATCGGATGCGAATCCTTCCTCCGCGCCTGCTTATGAAGCTAAGCTGGCGGCGCTCATCGATCGCTTGCGATCGGCCCTCGATGCGCCTGAGCTGCCATTCATCATTGGGCAGCTTGGAGACTTTCCCGGCAAGCCGTGGGATTCTGAGCGCTTGCGCGTGGATGCCGCTCACAAGAGACTCTCCCACATTGTGTCGCGGTGCGAGTTTGTGCACGCCCGCGGGCTAAGCGACAAAGGCGACCAGACTCACTTTGACGCCGCATCTTATCGCGAGCTTGGAAGACGGTATTACCAGGCCTTTGAACGATTAAGCCAAGGCAGTGCAGCTCGCTTAATCCAACTACAGCGTATTTGGGATGCCGCGCCGCACAACGCATTCACCGACCTGATTCGGTTTCAACAACGTTGGTATTGCGTGTTTCGCGAAGGTCAAAAGCATGTGTCTGCCGACGGTGCATTGCGTTTGATTGCGTCTTCCGATGGACAGAGCTGGGAGTCGGTAGCAAGGTTTGAGAACCCGCAAGCGGACCTTCGAGATGCAAAACTATCCGTTACCCCGGATGGACAACTGATGGTGCTGGGAGCGGGTGCCTGGCACCAGCCGACGGTTGCAACTCATCAGAGCTTTGCCTGGTTTTCTCAGGATGGCCGGGATTGGTCTGAAGCCGAGGCAGTTGGAGAACCCAATTATTGGTTGTGGCGAGTTGTCTGGCAAAACTCCAAGGCGATTGGCTGGGGCTATCGTACGGGTGGCGAATCGAAGCGTGAAGTTCGATTGTACGAATCCGCGGATGGCAAGGATTATCTGCCTATCGTCGAAGCGACCTATGATCAGGGCTACCCCAACGAATCCGACATTGTCTTCATGGAAAATGGTTTTGCTTTCTGTCTGTTGCGACGCGACCCGTTCGCAGGCGATCGTGGGCACGCGCTGCTCGGCCGAGCACTTCCTCCTTATCGAGAATGGCAATGGAGGGAGCTACCGCAGCGAGTCGGGGGGCCGGCGATGCTTGCTCTACCAGACGGTCGGATAGTGGCTGCTGTAAGACTCTACGATGGCCATACCCGAACTTCGTTGTGCTGGCTGGATGCTGAGCAAACGCAGCTTCACGAATTTCTGCGATTGCCCTCTGCCGGCGACACCAGCTACTGTGGTCTGGTTTGGCACGAGGACCGACTTTGGGTGAGCTATTATTCCGGACACGAGGCCGAGGCGGGCAAGTTTGGCACCGCTATATACCTCGCCCAGGTGAGCCTACCCTAGTTGGCGAAAGCCTGGTGTGGGAGCACCGCAACTCTTGGGCTCAAGGTTAGTTCCTGACGTGCTGCGATTGTGCTTGCAACGCCAACTGACGCTTAGCAGCTCGTTCCACCGCGATATCCAAGACGCGGTCGCTGGACTTTGCGAGTGCCGCCTGCGTATTGGGCTTTGCCACATAGTGCACGCGTTCATCATCTTCCACATTAACGGTTGGCTGCACGCCGCGTTCGCTGATGGCCACGCCAGAGGGCGAATAGAATTTGGATACGGTGAGCCGAATTCCGCTGGATAGCGCTTTGGTATGGAACAGCCCCTGAACGCTACCTTTGCCATAAGTCGTCTGTCCGATCAGTTCACCGCGTCCATTGTCACGAATGGCGCCCGCCAAAATCTCACTGGCGCTGGCGCTCTCCTGGTCGATGAGCAGCGTGAGCGGGACTCCCCAAGTGCCGCCTGAGGAAGCCATGTAGTTTTGATTCTCGATGCCGTTCTTTCCTCGGGTGCTTACAATTCTGCCCTTGGATAGAAAGCGGTCGGCAACAGCGATCGAAGCATCCAACCAGCCGCCCGGATTACCGCGAACGTCGATAATCAGACTCTTCATGCCGCGATGGTGGAGTTCCCACAGTGCCTGGTCCAGCTCACTGACGGTTGTCTTTTGAAAGCTGCTAATTCGCAGATAAGCGACACCAGCGGCAGGATCAACAATGTCGACGTCCTCGATGCTTGGAACCTCGATCCTTCGACGGACAATTCGGAAATCTTGATGGCTGCCATCGCCACGCACGACCAGCAATCGGACTTGGCTATCCTCGGGACCACGCAGCAGATCCGCTGCACGTTCCGCTCCGACATCGGCGCAACGCATGCCGTCGATTTCCAGGATTGCATCGCCTTCCTGGAGCCCAGCTTCCTTGGCTGGACCACCCGAGATGACGTTTAGGATTTTCAGCGGTACTTCGTGCGGCTGCAGGGCAATTCCGAGTCCCACGAAATTGCCTTCAATTTGCGACTCGACTTCGTTCAGTTCGGAGGAGGACAGGAAGGAAGAGTAGGGATCCAACAGTCCGATAGCCCCGAAAACGAATTGCATGACGGTCGTCGTCGGATTCAACCCGAGTTGGCTTTGAGCGGCTTGCGCAGCTTGAGAAACGACGGCCCGAGCCTCGAAGCGGTTGCGGACGCGTTGCGTTAAGGTCAACTTATGAATGGACGTACGAAAATTCTCAACGTCCTCGCGCGAGCGTCCGTTGAGGTGAGCTTGCAAGAATGCCGGCTCGGTGAGAGCAACTTCCAAATATGCAGTGCCCCCGCGTATGATCTCCTTCATGTCGATGGCTTCGACGTAGCTGGTTTCCAAACGAGCTACCACTTCGGAGTAAAGATCGAGCGCCTCTGAACTGGGAACACTCTGCAGGGTGTTGTTCAGATTCGCGTCATTGTTTCGTCGCACCACATCATAGTGCAAACGCGAAATTAGCAGTCGCTTTCTGAGTTCGGAGTTCTTTGGGAAATTTCTGACTGCGGATTCATAGTGTTGAATCGCAGCCACCCAGTCCCTGCTCTTCTCGAGTTGGATACCTTGAGTAACCAATTGGTAGGAAGCAGTTTCGACTGAATTCTGCTGTGCCGCACTCTCTTGTGCAGCACTCCGCTGTGCCGTAGCTGGCATACAGCTCAAAATCAGAACGAAACAGAAGAGCGAAGCACGAACAAGGTTCATACGATGTCTCTCTAGTAGGCGACTTCAGTAGCGTAGCAGTTAGATACAAGCTCGTAACAATCTGGCGGCTGCACAGGTGTTACATTTGAGATTGTCTTTGGGCGTGCCTCGAAGAGTGGAGTTTGGCGTCAAGCAGACTTGCATCCGTTGAACCCCCACGCACTGCCTTCCTTGCACGAAGTCGGCCCGTGCAACTATAGGTTAAGATCTGGGAATGGTCAAAAAACACCGGCAACAATTCTGTAGGAAAAACCGGCCCGATCCACACTCGCAACATTGACACTCGGGATTGTGACGGATGTCTGCATTAGCAGGCAGCGACGAATGCAGGCGTGGCTTATGCAAGTGTCCTCCGAGCCTTTGCATCGGAACTGGGGTTGTGTTGTTCACGGCCGGCTTTCGATCCGCCAGCATTCCTAAGCCGACGTCATCTGCCGTTTACGAAGGAGCGATAATCCAAGGAAAGCTTGCGGGTTGATCCGACAAAGTGGATACTGACAGCTCCCAAGTGTCCGATATGGAGTCGAATCCCATCTTTTGAATTGCAATCATGCAAGACCTGAATGCACGCGTTACTCAGCTGGAGATCAGCCTCGCGCACCAACAGCATCTATGTGATCAATTGAATGAAATTGTGTCGCAGCAGAACCGGACTCTGTTGCGGTTTGAGAAGCTGATACCGGCATTGCAAAAGCAGATTCTGGATTTGCGGGCTGAGCAGAAAGAACGCCCCTCGGCGGCCGAAGAGCGACCACCGCATTATTAGAGGCTAGCTGTTCGCGGGGTAGAGTTCACAACAGGCAACCATCCGTCGGCCAAGTCAGGCCATCCGTTGGAATTCTTTTGAATTTTTCCCTCGAACTGTGTGGGCAAGTTTTGCGGCCCGGACATCGTTCGCGGTATACCGCAGGCTTGCACTAAGACGGCTGCGTGGCGAGGCTGAGGGCAAAACCGAGCAATTTGCTCAAAGCGGAGTGCCTTGAGAAAACATGGCTCCGACGGCGGCGCCGCCCAACGCCAAACCAATCACAACGGCGATGATTACCGGAATCATGTTCTTAATCTTGCAAACCTCTTGGGTGTCGCCTTTAAAGATGAACAGCGTGAGGAAAAGCACCCCCAGAAGAGGCCCCATGGCGGAGAAGAATTTCATCTGTTCAAAACCGGATTGAAACACCAAGCCCATCGCTCCGCCCCGTTCGACGATCATGAACACGCAGAACGCCGCGATGGCAATCCATCCCCAGCTCGCTTGCAGGAACAATCCCACACCCGCTGCAACCAGCAGCAAGCCCAGTAGAACGAAGATGGCGATGCCCACACCTTGATTGACCTGTGTGAGTGGCAAATAGCCAGCCAGTTTTTCATTGATTCCCGGTGCCGCCACAAAGAAGGCTGCCACCGTGAAACTGAAAATGGCGACCAGCAGGCTCAGCAGCGATAGAAATTTCAGCACACCACGTGTGGCGCCAGCCTGCTTTTTCTTCTGTTCGACTTCTTCATGCGTGAATCGCTTGAGTGTCTCCACGTCCTCATTGGTCGTGTCCAGGACAACTTTGTCAAAGGGCGACCGTCGGGCAAAGTCGGAATCGGTCAATTCGTCGAACATGGCCGAATTCACGGAGCCCGCTGCGACCTGAGCTTGTTTGCGTGTACTAGCGGCTTGGGGGCTTGGAACCGTAAAGCTATGCCCACATTGGCACTTTCCTTGTTTCCCCGCCATCTTCGACGAAACTTGCAATGTCTTCTTGCACTTTGGACAGACAATCTTGATCGGCATAAAACTTTTTGAGGATAGAGGAGTTCGTGGCAGTGTTCCGCTACTTACTGAGTTTAATCTCAACTGCGTCGATCCTGCCGGTGAATGCGAAGGGAACTTTGTAATCGCCTACAGCTCCCTGTAAATCGCGGCCAATTTGCAGGCCATCTTGGGGTTGCTCAGTGAGAGGTCCGCTCACTTCGCCTTGGGCTATCAATTCTCCGTTCCAACGCAGCTCGGCAGTGCCATCCTTGCGAATCTTGGCTTCCACGCGGCCAGCCCCGGAGATATTCGAGGACCGCAGAGTGTGACGTCGGCTTTGCTTACAGAGTGTTAATATTAGCGTGCCATCTTGGATATGGATTGCCCAACCATGCGTGCCGCCGCCTTGAGCTACCAGGACTCCATCGGCCACTTCGGACAAATCGGCGGCGAAGCTGATGTTTCGGCCCTTTACAAAGGGCGCCAAATGCCGTGGCAAGTCTTTGTTCTGGGCTGGTTGAAACTCTAGTTGGGACTTGTTGAGTTTCTGGTTGTTGTTTCGGTACGGAGTCAGAGGCAGCACCCGCGCTCTTTCCGCCCACCGCTGCCACTTGTCGGCAAGCTCCATCACTCGTTCTGGAAATTTGTCGGCTAAATCATTTTGTTCTGAGCGATCACTGGCCAGGTCATACAGTTCCCAAGCGGAATCCGTTCCTTTGGCGACTAGCTTCCAGTCGCCCACTCGAATCGCGCGATTGCCCTCATGCTCCCAATACAATGCGTCTCGTTGAATGGCCTGACCTTGGAAGAGCGGCTTGAGGCTAATCCCCTCCATGGGCTGAATCTTGTTTCCCCCGTGAAACTCGCTTGGGTAATCCGCGCTACCCAAATCGACAGCCGTCGCCATAAGGTCGATGAGATGGCCAGGCTGATCTTCGAGTTCTCCGGGTCTCGATATGCCTGCCGGCCAATGCGCAATCAGTGGGCTTGAAATGCCTCCCTCATGCACCCAGTGCTTGTATTCCCGGAAAGGGGTGTTGGAGACGGTTGCCCAGGCCTTGCCGTAGCCGATGTAGGTGTCCGCAGGGCCCGCCATGACCCCTTTCCCTTTTCTAACCGGATATCCGTCGCGGGTCTGCTTGGGCTCCATGTCGGGCTGCAAGTAACTGTCGGCAAGTGGATCTAAAGTGGGATGTTCACTGCGGGGTTGGCCTCCTTCACCGCGTCCATAATTTTCCGCGCAACCGCCGTTGTCTTGAAAGTACAGAATCAGCGTATTGTCCAACTGACCATTTTCACGCAAGCTGTTCACCAGACGCCCAATGCCGCGATCCATACAATCGATCATGGCCGCGTAGACTTCCATGTTCCGCAAGTCCCAATCTAGATGCTCGGTTTCTTGCCCAACATCACCCATCTCCCACAGCCGAGTGTTATGCTCCGTTACGACACCTAACTCCAGCATCCGCTGATATCTGACTTGACGAATAGAATCGTAGCCTGCAGAGTATCGGCCGACGTATTTATCGATATCCTTTTCTCTGGCGTGCATGGGCCAGTGGGCGGCGGTAAAGCTCACATACAGGAAGAAAGGATCTTCGCGGTTGTGTTGCTGATGCTCTCGCACGAAGCGAACAGCATGGTCGGCAATCGCGTCTGTGTAATAGAAACCATCCTCAGGTTGGTACTCGTCATCGGCATAGGGAGAAATCAGTTGATTGTCGCGGGCGAGCGAGTTGGGATCGTAGAAGCTGCCTGCTCCGTGAATGGTGCCGTAGAAACGATCGAAGCCTCGCTGGCAGGGCCAATTTGATTGTTGCTCGCTGGACTCAGGCTGGATGTGTTGGGTGACGTGCCACTTTCCGCTCATATATGTCCGATAACCTGCAGTCTTCAGCACCTCAGCGATGGTTACGCACTCTCGGTTGAGTTCGCCGCGATATCCATCGTGTCCGTTGTCGCTCATCATGTGGCCGACCCCGGCTTGATGAGGATAGAGTCCGGACAGCAAGCTGGCTCGGGTCGGACAGCATCGCGCTGTGTTATAGAATTGCGTAAAACGCAGCCCATTCTCGGCCAAGCTATCGAGATGCGGGGTTTCAATTTCACTCCCGTAGCAACCGATGTCTGAGTAGCCCATGTCGTCGGCCATGATCAAAACGATGTTTGGGCGCGAGGCTTGATCGGCGGGAAGTGGTTGCGTATAAATGAGTTGTGGGAGAACTACTGCGGCAACCAAAATGGTCTGTGTAGTTATTCTGTGTAGTAAATGACGCGGGAATGACCGGCGGCAACCGGCCTGCGTCATGGCAAGGAATTGAAACATGATGAATCCTCTATTTCTCATCGCGCGTGCGCTGCGCTCGATTCTCTCTCGCTCACCACCGCGCTCTCGGTGCGCAAAAAAGACCAAGGGGCCACGGGCGGCAACCCGTTTGGCGGCCCCTTGGCGGCAAGGAACCGAAACCGGTTCCGGCTTCATTGTCTTATCCCAGATTTCCACAGTCAATTCCCAGCGGCAACTGGGAGAGCTACGAAAGGACAAATAACCAATGGCAAGGAATCGAAAACAACGTCGCCAACAGCATGGATCTGCCTGGCACTGGAAGCAAACAGACTCGTGGTACTACACCGAACCCGGCACGAAGAAACGCATTCCACTGTTCGACGAGACAGGCGAACGTGTTCGTGGCAAAGAGAACAAGGAAGCCGCGAGACTGGCCCTCGCTCGCGTGAAACTCGTCGACGAATTGAGCCCACAGCCAACAACGTCATCGGGCGAATGGACTGTCGCGAAGGTCTGTGAAATCTATCTCGCGGACCTGCATCAGTCAGCGACGCTCGAATGGGCCAAACTGGTCGAGAAGTGGCTGAACGATTTGTGTGGCTACTGTGGTGCGTTGAAGGTCGAAGAGTTTCAGAAGAAGCATCTACGGACTTGGATTCAGAAGCACAAGTCGTGGAACCACAACACGCAGCGCAACGTGATTGCGTCTGTGAAGGCAGCATTTAATTTCTGTTGCAAGTTCGACGATCTCGAATCGAATCCGGTGGCGGGGTACCAGAAGCCGACCGCAACGCCGCGCGTGACGGCGTTCACACCCGAGGAAGAGACCGCCATCCTTGAAGCAGCGGACGACGCCCATGGCCTTTTCATCAAGGCGTGTCTCCTGACGGGGGCAAGGCCGTATTCCGAATTGGCGAAAGTCACCGCCGACCACGTTGTCGAAACTCCGCAGGGGATGTACTACCTGTTGAAGGCTCGAACTGCCGATGGAGGTCACGGTCACAAGAGTGCCAAGAAGACCGGCAAGGATCGACGCATCATGCTTTGCGATGAGATGGAGTCGATAACGCGGCAGTTGATGCTGACGGCACCAAAAGGAAGCGATATTCCGTTGTTCCGCACGACGCGAGGTCGTCAGTGGAAGCGCTGCAACGGGGTGCAGCGGTTTCTCGAATTGAAACGCAAACTGAAGCTGCCCGACGACCGCTGCATGTATACGTGTCGGCACACCTTCGCGAAGCGCACGCTGAGCGGGTACTACACCGGCGTGCCGGTCACAATCGAAGTGCTCGCGGGGCTGATGGGGAACACGCCCAAAGTCTGTTGGGATCACTACGCGGCGTGGGCCGATCAGTACAACGACCCACTCTGGGCAGCCTTGGGCAAGAAACCTTCCAAGCGAAAGGTAGGTTAATCCCTCGGTGCTAAACTGAAAGCGATTTTGCGTCAAGTAAGGTGAAGGCTGTCGGCTTAGCAATTAGGTGCGAAAACTGGTACTAGGTTTGACTCTGATGCGGGTCTCGTTCTTCTCACTGCAGCGCAGTAAAACCTGCCGCCAAGGGATTCGATACTCACGCTATCTTGTTGGCCATCCGAGCGGGCGTTTTTCGACGCATCTGCCGGAACGCAACGATTGATCGCAAATTGATCGATTGCTGCGACTGTCCGATAGTCGGCCGGCCAACTTACAGAGTCTAACGCGGTGATGGCTTAACTGTTTGGCGAACAAAAACCCGACCCGATTATCAACCGGGTCGGGTTTGATCGGCCCTCGCATTGCCGTGCGAAGGGCTTGCCGCCAAGGGTTTACTACGTGTCAATGGTTGCCGCGGGCACATCAATCGTCAGGCCGGCCCAGTTTGGTAGTGATGTGCTGCATCGATGTCTGTTTGCGTGGCGCTCGTCGAATTGGTTGCGACTTGGGCGAGACAAACATCAGTTCCAACAAACGCTCCAGTTCCTGGCTGTCGATCTTGATGCGACCTTGGCCCTTGCGACCGCCCTGGTAATAATTGATGGTCGTCGGTTGACCGCGAATCATGAACGTGCCTGCATCCGACTGGGCCAGCCAGTCGTACAACGTCGCCGTACTGATGCCGAGTCGGCGAGCGGCGTCTTGTGATGAGAGCAGTTCCCGGGACATTTTCCGTCGGCAATCCTGGCCGGTCGGCTTATCTGCGGGCCGGCGTGGGTGATGGATGTCATCGTTACTGCTCCCAAGTTAGAAACCGGCGATCACACGCTGATCACAGCGTGTGATAAGTGGCTGAAGTGACCGAACAACTCGCTGATTGGCTTGCGGGCGTTTGGTTGCAACTGCCTGTCAAGTAATGGTTTGAGAGATTGAGGCCCGAGATGGATCGACTTGAACTTGCCCAAAGAAAATACCAACGGATTGCTCCCGGCCCCCTGGAGCTGGACGAAGAGAAGTCCGATGAGATTGAGGCGTGGTTGCGGGAGTACGTGGTACCCCTGGTTTCCGATCTCCAGCGAAACCCGGCGTTTCGACGCTATGTCAAGTTCGGCGTGGAGCGACTTGCGGCCGAAACCGATGTCCCGGAACGCCAGCAGGTCGTTGCCGTGTCGGATGCTCTGGTCGCCTGCGCATCAGAGATAGCCAAGATTGGCAGTCGAGATGAAGCGCGAAATCGATCGCCGGATCTAGACAGCCATGGGGAGAGCGACGATGGGCAACGCCAGGGCAGTTCGCAGGGACTAGACGCTGACGAGGACAATGCTTCGCTTTGGGTAGTCAGAAAAATGGCCCAGAAACCATGGTTTGACTTGGTGTCCATCTTGGACTTCGCCCATCATTCCAATAGCTTGTACGTCAAGTCGGACGATTCACGTTTTCATCGAGCGTTTACCAGTTCTCGATCACATAATCCTGTACTGGGAGACGGAATTACACGCATGCTTTTCGCGCGCATCGACTTTTGGGTCCATCATTTGAAGCGAGTATGGAATCAACTAATGCATGGCAGCGATGAGGTAGACTTCTGCTCGCGCGAGAGGTTGTTCGCTACGATGATCGACGTCGATCAACGGATCACAGAGCTTAGATCCACTTGCCTATCAGGTGACGACGCCAGGATGCGCGATTCAGCGTGCATGCTTTTACAAGCTTACATCGCTTACCACCCTCATCCGCAGCTTTCTTGGCTGAGCGTGCCTGAGAATCTATATCAGGCGTGCGCCGGAATGCTCCGAAGTCAGTTTCGGCATCGAGTAGAGCTTGTCGAATGCCAATGGATCAATGCGACTACGATTCAGGAATCGGGCCGCCGGCAGGCCAGCATCGTGGTCATGGATGCGATTGAGCAGGTACTGTCAGCAATTGAGGATGTCGCGGAGTTGTATCGGCGCGAGTTGTCGCCCGAGGAGATCATCAACGAGGCGCGGTCGCGGTATCGACTTGTCGTTGTCACGCGTCCGCGGATGGCGTTCTTCGACGGTGAGAAGTTGAACATCGATTGGAATCAAAAAAAGCGGCCCTGGGAACTTTTGCAGTTTCTCGCCGCGCAGGGCGAACGCCTCGATTGCGTTGATCGGTACCACCTCAGCGGTTCTCCAACGCCTCACGCGTTGAGCAACCTCAAAAGCCGCCTCTGTAAGATCCTCATGGAGAGTGACGAGTTGCCGGACGCACCCGCCACACAGCTTGCCGCACTTATTGAGCATGCCGATGGAGAGATGCGTCTGGATTTGCCGCCGGACGAAATCAAGGTCGTCGACCTCGAAGCCAATGGGGCCGACGAATGGACCATCGATCCGACAGAATTCGAGGCATCGGCGCGGAAAACAAGGTCGATTTGACGCGAATTATCGCTATTCAATCACCGCAAGTCGTTTCGTATAAAGAGTTTACTATATTCCGCTGTTTTTTGCGGCATAATCCTTTGAGGGGAATCTTAGCTCTTGCGTCTTGGCCAAGCCGCAGCTGATCAGGCCTTTTCGATGGTTGTTGGCGGCTTATCACAGCGTGTGACTGCCGTGTGATCCCCGATCTTTATGTTGCTCCGTGGACGGTTCGGAAAAACCCGAATCCAATCACGGAGCAGCGCAATGAGCATTCAACAGCGGGATGGGAAAAGTTGCGAGTCGCAACTTTTGGACGAGCAGCCGAACGAAGCCTGGGACGTTGAGCGACTTGGCGAGTTCGCTCGGGCACGTCATCAAGAAATTGACGCCGATGAGCAGTCGCTCGCGCGGGCCTACTGGCAACTCGGCCTGGCGCTGAACCTGGCGCGGCGACAATTCTCCTATGGCCAGTGGGCGAAGTTTCTGGATGAACTGGGAATCGACAAAACCAGGGCGTCGAAGGCCCGCGCCATCCAGCGATCTTTCGACACCGAGAATTCCGTCGACGGGTTGTCTGTTCAAGAGGCCTATCGCAAGCGAAAACGGAAAAGTCGGAAAGTAGGTCCGAAGAAGAAACGCCGCAAGTCGACCAACGAGCACGAGCGCATCAGCATCGCCGAATGGCTGCGCGACGTTTGTCAGCAGATTGACATCTTCCTGGACGAAGTTGCGTCCACCGATACCGAGGATGCTGCGAATGTACTCCCGGCGATTGACGCTGCTGTCGAGGAATTGAACCGACTGCGGAGTCAGGTCCAGCAACGCATCGGTGCGCAATAGTACCGCACCAATCATTTTGTCGCGCCGAATGTTAGCGACTGTAATTCCAGCGTGACTCCTGCGCCTTCTTTCTCTCTCGCCTGCGCAGACTTTTCTACGTGGTCACCGCGTTCCTTTCAGAAATCACACGCTGTGACCGCTGTGTGATCGGCGATCCGTATTGTTGCCCGCGTTTCGTAATCGCTGATGCGACCTTGAGGCGCGGTTGCCTTATAGGTACGCCGCCAGGAAGCGGCGCTATCGCTCAGCACAACTAATGGAGGGCCTAATCATGGCTTTTCAACTTCCTGATGCGGGCGCTGCCAGTCAAGAACTTGCCCGCGAAGTTCACGAGTGGTGGCAGGAGGCCGCCGAGAAGACCGACGTCGACCTCTCCGGTTTCGATCCTGCGGCTCCGCTTGACGAGCGGATCGCATGGGCGTTGGGACAAGGACTCGACATCGGCACGATTTACAGTCGCTTCAGCTCGAAGCGGCAGCACAGCACGTCCGACCAGGTGCGGACCAGTGTCCAGCACGCGGCCAACAAGGGCATCTATTGCCCTCCGGAGTTCGTGTGCGTCGACGAAGCGCAACGCGGTTACCGGGCTCGTCGCGAAGGTCTGGATCGCATGCTGTTGATTCTGAAGAATCGTCATGCGACCGTGCTGCTGGTGTTCAAGGCGTCGCGCTTGTATCGTCAGGCCTTCAAAGGCTACCAGTTGATCCAGCAGGAAGTGGTCGAGGAAGGCTTGCGAGCGATCTCGGTCACGCAGGGCATCGACACGGCCGACACGAAGGCGTGGCGGATGTTGTTCCAGGTCCACGGAATCGTGGACGACATGGTGATCGAAGCCACGGCCGACCACGTTCGCGCCGGTCTGAAGGGTCTGTTCGCTCGCGGCTACACGGTCGGCGCCCTGCCGGTCGGTTACCGTCGCAAGGAACTGCCGGACGCTCCGGTGACCAATCGCGGACTGACACGCACCGTGCCGGAAGTGGATCGGAAATCGCCCGAAGAGTCCAACGAGTCGAACTCTGAAGACTCGGACGACGCACCGGACGTCGCCGAAATGATCGTGGAGCACTACGAGCTGATCCGCGATGGCATGCCGATCAAGCAGGGTTGGCGGAAGTGGGTCGCCGATGGCGGGCCGGCTGATCCGCGCTCGACCAAAGGTTACATGACCTACAACGCCTACCGGCGCATGCTCTCGCGGATTGCGTACACGGGTCGCTGGGAGTTTGGCCGCAAACGGAACGAGTTTTCGACCAAGCGGGACTACTCGCGGCAGATTGAACAACCCGACAGTGAGGTGGAGAAGTTCCTCTGCGAGGAGCTTCGCATTGTCGATGATGAGTTGTTCTTCGCCGTCCAGCGGCAACTGGCCAAACTGAAGCAGGGGCCGCGTGGTCCCAAAAAGGACAAGGTTCCGCACCTCTGGGATCTGGTTGTCAAATTGTTCTGCTGTGCCCGCTGCAAAGAGCGTTTTCACCAGACCGGCGCTGGCAACAAGGGCATGCATTGCAAAAACGGCGATCTGTGTCCTTGTAATTCGGCCGTGCGCCGTGAAGAAGCCGTTCGTGCCGTTTGCGAGAAGCTTTGCGAACTGATCCAGCAGGACGCCGCACTGATCGAACGGACGATTTGCCGCGCTCAGGAGATCGACACCCGTGGCGACGACCAGTTGCGCGACGAGATTTCCACACTGGAGCGCAAGATCGCCGCGCTGTCCAACAAGATCAGCGATCTGTACGAGTTGGCCGGACAGGGCAACGACGACGACCGCAAGGAAGTGATGGCCAAGGTGCGGGCCACACAGACGGAACGCTCCACGGCCCGGCATGAACTCAGCCGCCTGCGGCAGGCGCTGGCCAACACGACGGCCACCGTCACGCCGGAGATCGTGCGCCAAACCCTGGCCGAGTTCACCACGCTCCTTGAGAACGCCGCTGCTGGAAAGCTCGGCCCCGAGGCGGTCTACAAAGCCGTCGCAGTGTTCCGGGCGTTGGTAGGCGGCCGCGTCTGGGTTCACGTCGAACGTCGTGCC
>JANSWS010000564.1 GCA_024743355.1 bacterium | reverse complement strand
CATTTTGTATTTTTTTCGCTTCACGACGAGGTCAGGCGTCTCCTTGATCTTCTTCTCCTTGTCGTCGATCACGCCACGCGGCTTGGCAGCTTCCAGCCAGCCATCTCCGGCGATCAGATAGACGTCGTCCTGCATCACCTCGGCCCAGTAGTCCATCAGCCGCTGGTAGACGTCGTACCGGCTGAGCAGTGGCAGGTCGGCAAACCTAGTCAACAAGTCCTCCGACAGCTCGTGGATCACCTGCCGGGGCAGATCGTTGACCTTCATGCCGTGCAGTCGCTCGGAATGGGCGGCCCGCCACTCGTCAAAGATGGCCGACACCCGCTGCTGATAGGCGGTGAACTCGTCATGGGCGAGGATCGTCGGTTTCACCTGCTGCGCTTCGACGCAGGCTTCGCTGTACCCATCCCGATCGCCCGGCTGGAATAGCACTTCACGAAGCGATGGGAACACGTCCCAGTACTCAGCAAGATCGTCGATGTCGCGGTTGGGGATGCCGCCCCGCAGATGGGCTTCCAGATCGTGCAGGTCTTCGGGCTCGCTGGAGTCGATGTAACGGGGGATGTTCAAGTTGTAGTCGTTCGATGGATCGGCGATCTCGCTGACCGGAACCATCCGCGAGTAGCGTGGCTGCTCGATCTGATGGTTGAACACGTCGACGATTTTGTGGATGTCCTGCGACCGCAGCCGGTTCTTGTTGCCGTCTTTCTGAAAGCCCTTGCTGGCGTCGACCATGAAGAGTCCCGTGCGTGCGTGGGCGTTCTCCTTGTCGATCACCACGATGCAGGCGGGGATACCCGTGCCGTAGAACAAGTTGGCCGGGAGGCCGATGATCCCCTTGATGAGGCCGCGGGAGATCAGGTTCTTGCGAATGTCGGCTTCCTTATTACCCCGGAACAGCACACCGTGCGGCAGAATTACCGCCGCCTTGCCCTTGCTCTTTAGCGAGCCGATCACGTGCAGCAGGAAGGCGTAGTCACCGTTCTTGGCCGGAGGGACGCCGTACGCAAACCGTCCGAACTCGTCGTTGTCAGGACTGAAGCCGCTGGTCCACGCCTTGAGCGAGAATGGGGGATTGGCAACGGCGAAGTCGAAAGTCTTCAGGCTGTTGTCGTTGTTCTTGAAGTAAGGAGCGGCCAGGGTGTTGCCCCGCCACAGATCGGCCGTAGGATGGCCGTGCAGGATCATGTTCATGCGGGCCAAGGCCCAGGTGGCAACATCGTTCTCCTGTCCATAGATCGTGATGCCTCGCGGTGACTCATCGGCCGCCTTGATCAACAGCGAGCCCGATCCGCAAGTCGGGTCGTAGATCGTCTGGTCCTGCTTGGTGTCTGGCCCGATGCCGACCACCTTGGCCAGGATGCGCGACACCTCGGCCGGCGTGTAGAACTGCCCCTTGCTCTTGCCACTCTCGGTGGCGAAGTGCCGCATCAGATACTCGTAGGCATCGCCCAGCAGGTCGTCGCCTTCGGCCCGGTTTGCCTGGAAGTCCAAGCCATCGAAGATCGCCACCAGCTTCGACAGCCGGTCCTGCATGTCCTTGCCGGAACCGAGCTTCGTTTCATCGTTGAAGTCGGCTTCGTCGATGACCCCCTTCAGATCGTTCGCCTCGGCCAGCTTGCCGATGATCTTGTTGATCTTGTCGCCGATCTCCTTATCGCCTTTTAGCTTCACCATGTCGGCGAAGCTACCACCCTCGGGCACTTCGATGATCGCATCTGGCTTGCCGGCGAACTTGTCCGACACGTACTTCATAAACAGCAGCGTGAGGATGTAGTCCTTGTACTGGGATGCATCCATCCCTCCGCGCAGCTCATCACAACTCTGCCAGAGCGAGCTGTAAAGCTGGGATTTCTTCAATGCCATTAGATTCCAATCCTAGGTTTCAATCCGGCTCATTTTGTCGTCGTTCTGACTCGGTTGTTTTCGATCGCAAATCTGGATTGCGCTCGACGTTGGAACAATGTAAAACGTACGGCCGAGGAGGAAACTGCCCTATGATTCGACAAGCTCCGTACAAAAAAAATGCTAGCCTTCCACTCAAGTGGCACGGTGGCAAGCATTACCTAGCAAAAAGCCACATCATCCCTCGTTTTCCTGAGCATACTCATTATGTTGAACCATTCTTCGGTGGAGGGGCGGTACTGTTTCAGAAGCCTCTCAACTTCGTTGAAGGACATTCTGAAGTAATCAATGATATTTATGACGAGTTGATGAATTTTTGGAATGTGCTTAGGAGCGAATCAGATTTTCCAAAATTCTGCCAACTCGCTAATCTAACCCCCTTTGGTCAGCCTGTATGGCGAGACTCCTTAAAAGCTGAAGCAAGTGAGGACTGCGTGACGCGAGCTCTTAATTTTTTCATTCGTTATCGACAATCGCGACAAGGCCTGGGGCGCGATTTCGCAACGATGACGCGTAGCAGAACCAGACGTGGAATGAATGAGCAAGTATCATCATGGCTCTCGGCTATCGATGGGCTGGAAGAAGCTCACGCTCGATTGCAGCGAGTTGTAGTTCTATGTGAACCAGCCATAACCGTTATCCAGCGTGAAGATTCTGAGTCGACATTCTTTTACTGTGATCCGCCCTATTTGCACGAGACGCGAACGGTTAAGAAAGCGTACTTCGCGGAAATGTCCAGGGAGGATCACGAGAACCTGTTATCAACACTAGGCGGTCTGTGCGGAAAATTCATATTGAGTGGATACAAGAACGAACTCTACGAGTCTGCGGAACGTGAATTTGGCTGGAACCGCGTGGACATACCCATCGACAATAAGGCAAGTGGCGCAAAGTCGAAACGCCGAATGATCGAGTCGCTCTGGACTAACTTCGAGCCGCTTTCCGACTGTTCATAGCCGTTCTTAATATCAGATGGTCTTCTAGTAGCGGGCTCTCGGCCATTCGCCTCACAAAGCGACAGAGATCCTTTGCTTGCCTGGGATTCGCCAGCAATACATCAATTGTGATATCTCGATACATTGATGCGATGCACTCAATAACGAGGTCCCGAAATTCGACAGGAGTGCAATTGCACTCGGCCGACTTTAATGACGCCTCTAGACTGATCCGGGTTCTTCTTGGCTTAAGATTCGTTGGGCATTGCTTAGACTTTCGGATGTTCTGCAAAGCCTTGAGGATCACAGCGTGTGGGAGCCATTCAGCTCCAACCTGATCTGTAATGAGTTCGCAATATTTGATGGCATCGTCTGGCTGACAAAGCAGGTCGTCTATTGTTTTTCCTGGGAACTCCGTTTCTAAAGTTTCTACGAGACGTTCCTTGAATTTCTCTGGGCTGTCAGTGCAGCCGCACGCCTGCAATTCAGTTGACAGTCTCATGCGTCGTATTCCTTTCTTCTGCGGTTTAGTAACGTCAACAAACAAACGGTCCAATTCGTAGAAATCCAGTAGCCGTTCTACAGTACTTAGTCTGATGTCCGGATAATTTCCATCAGACCTACCGGCTACGAACTCCTGAAGCGTTGCCTGAGGAACGCCAGATTGCTTCGCTACCGAAGCGATCGAATCTCCAGTCAGTATCAAGGCTCTCAGTGTATCTCCGAGCATCCACTGTCTTTCTTGCGGGCTTTCAGTTACTATCGGTATGCCGATATCTTATCGGTATGCCGATATGTCGCAATACCCCTAGTCAAGCTGTGTTCCCCCATATTTGTCTCTTACACTCAGAAATGTCTGACTCTACCTGCTCAGTTGCATCAAGCCGTGCTCTAAGTTGTGCTGCTGTGGTATCAGTACTGGTTTTGAGCGCGTGCGCGCAAAAGCATGCTGATAATGCTAAAGATCCCGAAGCTAGTTATTCGCTTGATCAGCTGCTCGTGGCTGAGGAGGCGGAAATACAGAGGAGATTTCGAGCGCTGCAACCGTGGTACAGTTG
>JANSWS010000506.1 GCA_024743355.1 bacterium | reverse complement strand
TCGCTCCGCGAAAGCTGCGGAAAAACGCTACTTTCGCGGAGCGAAAGGCGACTATCAAACACATCTAGATCGAACTTGATTAGCAACTCCTAGCAATTGGTTGACCGATCAGCCCAATCCTAGCAGTTCACCCGCAGCGGCGACAACTGTTGATCGGGCGGCTCGTCTATCGATCGCCTAACACTATCGCATTGGTCCTTCACAAGTCAGAACCCTGACTTTCGTGTTGCAAACTGCGATTCCATCGCATCATGCCGTTTCACTAGCTGAACTTTCATCCGGAGGCATCCGGGGAATGATGGCAATCACCGTATCTCCGGCCTCAGGTTGCAAGTTATTTCCCACCGTTCTTATTTTCAGTTTACGGGCCGAGTCCAGACAAAACAGCACCAGGGCATCCTGACCGTTCACCTGCCGGAAATTGTCCATCGTGAAGTTTGCCGTGATGGCAGTTGCCTTGATCACGGCCCCTTGTTCCAACATGTCTTCCAGGTGGGCGTGGTGACATCTCGCATCGAACAGCAGCCGCCCGCGTCGATTCTCGGGAATGCTCTCCCAACGCGCGTGCGATTTCTCCCGTGAAGGAAGTTGATACACGTTGGCTCGCGAAAACACGTGCAGATACTCCATGGTCGCCAGTGTGTTGACTTCGTCGCTGGGTGTCACCGCCAGGAAGCTGCCGATCCCTGCCAAATCCTGCTCCTCCTGGACCTGTTCTGAAAGAATGTTGCCACACTTGGCATCCAGGCCCAGCATCCGAGCCGCCGAGATATTACCAAAGTTGGTATCCACCAGAATGACACGGATATCGTACTTGCGGAGTACGCTTGCGACCTCACGAACCCATCGCGATGCCCCGGCAAAGAGGATTCCTTGGGGGTTGGCATCGGCCAGACCAAGCCATCGCGCCAGTGGTCCCGCACCCAGCCCACACATGGTTACTGTCCCCAGGATCACCAAGAATGTCACCGGCGCCAGCAACTGTGCATTCGCGAACACTTCATCCGCCGCATCCGCTTGTTCTGTCAAACTGACCAGCTTCAAACCAAAAACGCTGGCCACTGCCGCTGCCACAATACCGCGAGGCGCCACCAAGCCGACAAACAGCCGCTCCCGAAAGTTCCAGGAACTCCCCAAGGTGGCCAGAAAAACAGACAGCGGGCGCACAAGAAATACCAAAAACAAAACGAAGGGAATCCCCACCCAACCGATCTCAGCCAGATCCGAAAGTCGCAAACGCGAGCCAAGCACAATAAACAGGCAGCTAATCAACAGAACTCGTAGGTGCTCTTTGAATTCCAGCACATGCTCCACACTGACGTAACGTTGATTGGCCAGGCAAATACCCAAGATCGTCACGGTCACCAGGCCTGATTCCTCGCACATCAAGTTGCTGATCCAAAACGTTGCTAAAGCCACCACAAGAAAGGTGACGCCGTGCAGAAAATCGGGGATCAGAAATCGCCGCAGGGCCCATACCCAAGCTGCAGCCGCTAGTGCGCCCAGAACGAAGCCGATTGCCAATGTTTGAACTACCACCAGCAGCATTTCAAGTGGCGAAAAATCGGCAACGGAAATAATCCCGTAAACCAGTACCGCTGCCACCGCGCCTAAGGGGTCAATCAAAATGCCTTCCCAGTGCAAGACCGAACTGACGCGGCGATTCGGGCGAATTTGTCTCAGTAAGGGGCCGACAACGGTTGGTCCTGTGACCATTAAGATAGCCCCTAGTAGCCAGGCCAACTGCCAACTAAATCCAAGCATGTAGTGGCACAGAACCGCGGTAAGCGCCCAAGTGATCAATGAGGCCAGCAAGATCAGCCGCGTGACGATCGACGCCGCCTTGCCCAACTGATTCCACCGCAGGGTCAATCCTCCCTCGAACAATATGATCGCCACCGACAGTGACACCAGCGGAAACAAGATCTTGGGGCCGATGTTCTCCTCGGCTCCTGTCAGCCGCGTCAGCACCTCATCGGGAGAAATAAAGATCCCTAGGCACAGTCCGAAGCCCAGAAGCAACAGAATGCTGGGGATCTGAAGACGCCATGCAATCCATTGCGCCAGAATCCCTAGCAGCGGTACACCCACCAGGAAGAATGAAAAAAGCTGCTCTTCCAAACGTGATACCCTTTGCTTGTTTTGCCCGTGCGAAAACGCCTGTTAAAACCACCAGCTCGGTTGGCTCCCACGGCGTTGTCCGCGGGACCGAGACCGACAGACTGCCCACCGTAGGGCTTGCCTGCTAATTACCTCATGCTTTACGCAACATCCGGTCCGCCCGACCAACTATATTGCGTTATGCCTGGCAATGATGCCCATTACTGCTCCCAACGATCAGCTAGAAGCATCACCCAAGTGCTTCTCAACAGCCCGAGTCAAACAAGCTAGAATGGTCGTCTGGGAAGCCCCATGCAAGTCTGGTAGCTCAGCTACCAGGAGTCTATACGCGGGTTCTTCGAGTTACATTTTTACACTCTGCGATGGAAGCTAGCGGAAATGCGTGCGACTATTAGAGCGTGGCTCCGCCGGACAGCAAGCTGTGCCTCCGCTGCCAGTCGCACTTGGCTTATCGCTGGACTGCTCCTGTCGCTCTGGCTGCCGGCCTGCGTTTGCCCTGCGGATGAAAGGCCCAGGCTGGCCGTGTTGACGGATATCGGCGGTGATCCCGATGATCAGCAATCGCTGATTCGGCTGATGCTATACGCCAATGAGTTCCAAATCGAAGCACTGATTGCCAGTGCTTCGGGCACACCGGGCGAGTTGAAGCAGGCGGTCACGCAACCCGATCTCATTCGCGAAATCATAGACGCCTATGCCAAGGTGCTACCGAATCTGAAGAAACACGCGTCCGGCTGGCCCGAGGCCGAAGATTTGCGAAGCCGGGTGTTTTCAGGCAATCCGCAGCGCGGTTTGGAACACATCGGCCAGGACCATGACACCCCGGCGTCCGACGAACTCATTCGGCTGATCGATGAGGGTTCGCGGGACAATCCGCTGAACATCGCAATTTGGGGAGGTCAGACGGATCTTGCTCAGGCTTTGTATCGTGTGCAAGCCGAGAGAGACGCACCGCAATGGAAAGAGTTTACGAGTCGCTTACGCGTTTACGACATCGCCGACCAGGACGGCATCGCCGACTGGATGGCCAAAGAATTCCAGGGGCTGCATTATGTTCTCAGCAAGGCCCCCGCAGGTCAGGATAAACGCAGTGCGAGTTTTCGCGGTATGTACCTGACCGGCGACCAAGAATTGACCAGTCGCGAGTGGATCGAAACACACGTCCGTAGCCGTGGGCCTTTGGGCGGTCTCTATCCGCTGCAAACGTGGACAGCACCCAACCCCCATGGATGCATGAAAGAAGGCGATACTCCTTCCTGGTTCTTCTTCTTGCCACGAGGTGGTAACGACCCGCAAGATCCTACGCGGCCCGGCTGGGGAGGACAATTTCGCAGAGGCGAGGACGGATGGTTTCGTGACCTGGAGATCCGTGCAGACATCGATCCTAGAGAAAGTGTCAGCCAGTGGCGTCCAGCCTTTCAGCGAGACTTCGCACAGCGGATGCTTTGGTGTGTGGACTGACGGCCCCTTATGTTGGGGTACACCCGAACAACACAAAGAACCACGAACCGCACCCGTTCACGCCCGCCTGGCGGTGAATCTAAGCCTTTCTTCTGCCATGCCCCCGTTTTCATTTGACTTCTATGCGGAATAGGCGAATGATTGAGATGGCAGACTGTAAGAGAGCTTGTTGCTTCGATCTCCTCTTTCGACGGGTTCTCTTGCACGCGAAGCGGTGGTTCGGGCAGGAACCCCATTAAGATTCGCGGGGTGCTTCTTCGGCGGAAGGATTTGCGGAATTCGCCCTTCGACACTTTTCATCGCCGATGCGCGAATTAGACTGCGGGCCTAGTACTACCTGATTGGTTATGTCAACAAATGACAAACCAAATTAGAGTGTGACAATTGCGGGTAGAAATATTCCTACTGGAAACGTACCTACGCGCTCGGCTGGTTGACCACTTAGACGACCAACCATCCCCAAAGATTGCCGTGTCACATCGACGAAATACATAAGGAGCCAGCTCGAGCCGGTTAGCATGTGAACTTTGCATTGGAATCCGGGGCGGGTTCACACTCAGCATGTCGGGCCATGCTCGCTGATCGGTTTCGAGCTTTTCCTTACTTCGCGCTGCGTTCTTCTTGAGCAGCTTTTGGCGAAATCATCAGTTGGCGTTTGCATGAGCGATTCTCAGGCCGACTAACCAGGCAACGACCACTGTCAAATAGAGCTGACCTGCGACAGCCTCCATCGCCGCCAATGCTTTGGCAGCAGGCGATAGCGGAACGATGTCGCCATATCCCAGTGTGGTAAGTGTCACGAAACTGTAATAGATGGAAAAATGGGAGCCTTGCCCACCAAACCGCATCTTGTACATCGCCACGGATGAATGGGTAAAGGCCTCCGGTTGCAATAGTTCGATGAGTGAATAGAAGACAGCCCACACAATGCCCATCAACAGATACACGCACAAGGATGCAAAGATGGTGTCCACAGTGATCTTCTCTTGGCCAAATATGTAGGCGAGTAAGATGAATATCACCGTGGCGAAGAATACGGCCGCCAAACCATGGACGACGACCTGGATTGCCTGAGATTGAATGGTGAGATCAATGGTTCGCACTGCCAACCAGGTACCGCCCAGCAGCGCAGCCAAATTGCGGGAGGCCTTTTTCCCACGTACGGCATTGACGGCGCTCAGTGTTAGCCACAGAAAAATTGCCGATTGCAATACATTCCAGAGAATTGGGGCCGAGCTGGGCATTGCCAATGCGAGTAGCGGTTCTGCCACCAGCAGCACAATCAGTGCCGCCAGCAGAATACCAAAGCGATAACGCAGTATTCGACTCTTCAACTCACCTATAGAACCCATCGCAGCTTTGCTCATTGGAATTTGCG
>JANSWS010000482.1 GCA_024743355.1 bacterium | reverse complement strand
TGGGGGTTCCAAGCGGTGCAGGGCAGGGCATTGTTGAACTTGCATCATCAACTGCTTACCGGCATCGGCACGGCCTTGCATTTCCATGCTGGCCTCGATCCCTTCGGTCCTTCGCAACATCGCCGCGAGTTCCAACTGTGTCGCCCAGTCAAAGGGCTCGAGCTGCAGAGCTGTCTGGTAAGCCTTTTCGGCTTCCGACCAGCGTTCCATGGCGGCGTAGTACCATCCTCGGAAACGCCAGAAACGATTGTCTTCCGCCATGCCAGGTACGGCCAGCGACAGCCTTACCGCCACCTCCTGGACTTCTCCGGCCCGGCACAGATTCCGTGTCTCCAATGCCAGCAGCTCCAGGTTCTCCGGGTATTTCTGCCGAAGTTCTTGAACACACTCCGCGGCATATTCCACAGGTCTCGGCTCGACACCCGGCTTCACCTTTTCCTTAGCCAACAGATCTAGAAATTGATAGGAAGGCATGTGGACGACTGCGGCAACTTCAAAAAGCTCGTTTTGCGGATATGTTTGCAGCCATCGCTGGTTGGTTTCATATCCATTGGTGAAGGTCAGCCACTTTGCCCCAAACAAATAAGCATAGGTTGACAACGTATCGCACTCTAAGCTCAAGGCTCGCTTGGCTTCGCGAGTAATCGCGTTGCGTTGTCCGGTCATGGTGTAGTAGTACAACAGCCGCTCATGCGTCTCTGGATCCCGCGGATAGTAACGCAGCGTTTCATCGCAGGTGGACTTGGTCGCCAGCGGGTCAGCCAATGCCTCCATCTGCAGATACCCCAGCTGGAGGTAGGCATCCAGTGGAGCGCCGTCTGGCATGGCCTCAAGATATTCCACTGCCGCATCGGGACGATTGAGTTCGAGGGCTGCGTTTGCCGCAAACTGCCAAGGCTCAAACTCCTGTGGCCTGCGAGCCGCCCACTCGCGGGCCAGCAGCTCTACCTGCTGCCAATTGTTGCCACGAACTGAAGACTGTAGTTGCTCCTTCAACTCCGCCAGCTGTCGCCCGGCGTACCACCCCAACAGAAAACGCGCAGCCAAGCCAATTAGCAGGACGACCGCCAAACAGACAAGCCATTTCTTGGCGTTGTACGATGGAGATTGCCCCGACGCATTTGTCTGCTGACGAACGGCTTCGGTATTCTTGTGCCGCTTGCCGTTGTCGGTTGCTTTCGCCCGCCGCTTAGGTGCTTTTCCTTGGTTCGCGCTCACTTTGCGTTCTGACATACGTCACGGATTCCCATTGGCAATAAATGCCTGCAGTTGCTCGAGGGCATTGGCGTACACAGCGTTATTCGGCTCCAGCTCAATGGCTCTGCGAAGTGCAGCCTCCGCATCCGCGAATTTTTGATTCACCGCAAATGCCTGCCCCAACAGCTCAAAGTCGGCTGCGCTACCCCGCAGATCCACCAACCGCTGAGCAACTCCAAGTGTTTTTGGCCACAGGGCCCTGTTTTGCAGCATGAGCCGGAGCATGGCGACGAAGCCAGCGGGATCTTGAGGATCGAGGGCAAGCACTTGCTCGTAAGCCTGCAATGCGTCTTGGGGGCGCCCCGCGGCAACGAGCATATTGCCATACAGTAAATGAGCCCCAGGGCTCTGCGAATTTTCAGTTTGGATTTTCTCCGCCCACGCCAGCGCCTTGTTCAAATCTTTCTGCTGCTGGTAAATGCCCAGTAGACCAAACCACGCATCCTGGTTGCTGGGATCGAGGATCTGAGCTTTGCGGTAGACCCGCTCCGCCTCAGCCGCATCGCCTCCCGCCACTAACACCTTGGCGACATCGATGTAGCGTTGGCTGTAACTGGCCATTTCCTGCTTCATCAGTGCATCGGCCTCAAGGCTGTCAGCAGCATCGCCTCGGCTTACCCGCTGCCGGTTGAGCAACGTTAATGCCCGTTCTTTCTCGCCGAGACGCAAGAGAGCGCGGCCCAAGCCTTCCTGGGCACGCGGTGATTCGGGGCTCAGGTCCAGGGCTTTTTCAAAGGCACTTCGAGCCTTGGCGAAATCACGCTCGGCCATTTCAGCGTAGCCCAACAGCAGCCAGGTCTGGGCGGATTCCGGATGACGCTCCCCAAAGCTGCTCAAGACTTGAATAGCTTGGGCTACGGCTCCCGAATCCAGGTAGGCCGAAGACAAATCATGATGCACGTCTTCCAGATCAGGCAGCAAATCCGCCGCTTCACGCAGCAATTGACTCGCCCTCTCCAACTCATTCTGCCTGAGCGCTACCTTGCCTAAACCGTGCAATGCATAGGCATAGTCGTTGGCCAGGCTCAATGCGGCCTGCCAGCTCTCCGCCGCCAGTGCGGTCTCACCAATCATCAGATGCAAGCGCGCATTACACTCCAATGCATCGGGGAGCTTGGGGTATCTTTGCACCAGGTAGTCCACAAGCTCAACCGCTTCCTGTCGTAACTGAGGCCCATCATCGGGCAACTCCATGGAAACAAATGAGAGTGTTGCATCGGAATTGTTCGCTGCCCGTGAGGCAGCCAACTGCATCGCCTGGGCTGCCGAGTGGTCAGCAGCCGTCTGGCCCGTCTCATCCGCGGCCTTGGGGACTGCCGGGGAAGGAGGCGGCGTGCTGGGCTGCGGGTCGTTCGGGGACACAGGCTCCCGTGAGCCCTGCTGCTCCAACGCAGAAGGCTCGGCTGTGCTGGAACCAGTGGAACTAGTGGATGTATTTGAGCATCCGACCAGGGACGCCCCAAACATCGCCAGCCCCAGCAGGAAAGCCGATTGAACGCGAGCAACTTCACGTCCGCCGCATTGGTGATCGCGTACGGCGGGCGGCCATTGCCTTGCCCAAATACCTTTTGAATTGCTTGCCATGGCGATAACTACCTGCTGCTTCCACGAATTCCGGCTGGGTCAGACCTTTTTGGAGCAGTCTCCACTTCTTACCTGGGATCCTGTCCCTCGATGATTGTATAGGTGCGATCGGCGTCCAACTCCTTGATGACTTGCGTCTCACCGCCCATCCAATAGATCTTCACCTGCTTGATCCGATGGTTTGCACCCAGGCCAAAATGCACGCGCTGTCCAAAATGGCTTTGATATCCACGGCCCAAAACCAGTTCTTTAACCAGAGTCCCATGCTCCGTCTCGACTTCGATGCGGCTGCCTGCAGCGTCGCGATTCGCTTGAACTCCAATCAATTGAAACGCAACGAAGTGGTTGTTCGTAGAGCTGGCGTTGCGGATCACTTGGGCTCGCGAGTCCAAATTCAATACCACGGCGTCAATCCTGCCGTCATTATCCAAGTCATCCAAGGCACAACCGCGACTGACATCCACATCGTTCAAGGCAGAACCCGCCACCCCATCGCTGGTAAAGCGCCCCGAAACGTTTCTGAGCGCCACGTTGGGCGCCTCGAACAAATCAGCGTCGTTGATTCGCGTGACGCCTTGGATCAGATGCCCGGCGCAAATGAAGCAGTCATCCCAGCTGTCATTGTCCAAGTCCGCCAGTCCAACACCCCAGGTAACGCTGCGATTCGCTCTGCCCAGCCCACTGGCGGCCCCGATATCGTCAAAGAAACCAAGTCCCGAATTGCGATACATGGTGGGAACTTCATCCACGAAATTGGTCGTTACCAAATCCAGATGGCCGTCGTGGTCCACATCGGCCACATCGACTCCCATACTAGCCTGCCGTGCCCCGGTCACATCGTAGGCCACCCCCGCAATCAACGCAGTCTCGACGAAGGATCCATCGCCTTGGTTTTCAAATAGGAAATTCGCGGCTGAATCATTGCACACGAAGATGTCGGTGTCCTGATCCTCGTCGTAGTCAAAGGCGACCACACCCATGCCGGGACCGGCGACATCCCCGATGCCGGATTCGCGCGAGATATCAACAAATCCTCCCGCGCCATCGTTGCGGTAGAGACAATCCTTATCAGGCGAATAGGCCAGGGGACCGGGCGCGGCGGGTACGCCAAAGATCAAACGGCTGACACTCTCGTCAAAAGAGAAGTCGACGTAATTCGCCACATAAAGATCCAGGCATCCATCGCCATCGATGTCCAGGAACGCTGCGCCCGCCCCCGCTCGCGGCTTGTCAGAATCCATCAAGAATTCGCGACTGGAAAATGTCCCGTCACCTTGGTTCTCCAACAACAAGGGGGCACCGAAATTGGTGACCACGATATCGGAATCGCCGTCGTTATCGAAGTCACCCGCTACGACCCCGAATGCAAATCCCGCATCGCCGACGCCCGCTTGCTCGGTAACGTCGCGAAAGCGAAAGTCTCCCAAGTTCTTGAAGAGTCGATTTCTAGGCTCAGGATCATGTGCTCCACCCAGCAGCGGCGCACCGTTGGGTAGGTAAACATCGATCAGCCCGTCACCGTCATAGTCGAAAGTAGCCATCCCGCAGGTGACCGTTTCGATCAGAAAATGCTTTCCGGTTCGGCCACTGAAGTGCTCAAACTCCAATTGACTTCGATCGGTGACATCCTCCAGTAGAATCTGCTGCGCAGGCGACTGCCGCTGGAATACGAGGATTGTCAGCAACCCCAGAATCAAGCAACGTAGCAACATGATTCCTCCATCATGGAAGCCGCGAGAAAGTGTGCTGAAAACCAGTACACGGATAAACGGTCCCATGGAAAACGGTGAAACGAAAAAACGGTGGCCTAGGGAAGACCACCGTTTATTCTAGCTTTACGACTGTCTGGTAACAGTTCGGATTACTCTTGCTTCTCGTCGCCGCCGCCCACGGCTACAGGTTCTTCTTCCGCCTGCTTGCGGTTTTCACCGCGGAACTGCAAGCGAACAACCTTATCCTCATCGTCCTTGGCCACATCGACCACGATCGTATTCACGCCCTCGAACTTGCCCCGCAGAATGTCTTCCGCCAACGGATCCTCGATCCGCTGTTCCAGGGCACGTCGTAATGGACGAGCTCCGTAATCCAAATTGGCACCCTTCTCGATCAAGAACTCCTTCGATTCGTCGGTCAACTCCAGCTCGTAGCCTCGCTCCAGGAGTCGCTGGCGAACCTTGGACAATTCGAAATCGATCACCTTCTTCAAGTCTTCCTTGGTCAGGTGGCGGAAAATAATGGTGTCATCGAGTCGGTTCAGAAACTCGGGTCTGAAGACGCGCTCAATCTGATCCATTACCCGAATCTTCATACTTTCGTAAGACGAGTCATCATCGGGCTTCTGGAATCCAAACGCGGATTCATTCTTGATCGCTTCCGCACCCGCGTTGGTCGTCAGGATCAGGATCACATTTCGAAAATCCACGTTCCTACCAAACGAGTCGGTCAAACGCCCTTCTTCCATTACCTGCAGCAGCATGTTGAAGAT
>JANSWS010000420.1 GCA_024743355.1 bacterium | reverse complement strand
TTGCCGCGGCAGTCGCTCCGACAAGCGTGATGCCGATCTGGACAACGGCCAGACTGGCCTCCATTTTCTGTTTCATGTGCAGTGCCGCCGCCGCTCCCCGCTTGCGCTCCCTGGCCAGCGCGTGCAAGCGTCCGAGTCCAATCGAGGCGAGAGCAATCTCGTAAGCGGCGAAAACGCTGTTGAACCCGATCATCAGGACAATAACGATTATCTCTATAGTCCACATGGGATTTCCATTTCGATCCGTTCCACTGGCTCGGGTTGGCAAGCCCGATGGCTCTGACATTCTAGCCGTCGGAGTTTTGAGCCGTCGATACTGTGCCAGCGACGAGTACAGGGCACGGCAAGGGCTGAGAAAAGGAATTACCAGAAGCTTTATCGAAAGTGGCGTTGTCCAGCTAACCTGCGACGAAAAACCAAAGACTTGTACAACGGACTGTCGGGCTTCGTCGTGCTGAGCATAGAGCTACGTGGCGTTGTCCTGCCACCACTTGCCAGCGCATCCTTCTCGGTTACTCTTCCGCAAAATGCGTTCAACTCCCGGAGCCCTTTCGTCGTCGAGCACGCAAGGTGGCTCAGCCGGATGCTCGTCAGTCCTAGGCCGTCTCGCCAACAGTTTCGAACGCGTTGTTTGCCGTTCTAATGGTTGCATCTTTCAAGCGGATCAAGATCTCATTGCGGCGGAGTGCGGCCGGTGTGAACGGTGGATCATAGCCAGCTGCTTCGGCCGAATCGGCTCCTTCCAGGCTGCGGCTTTCCATCCATGCTCGCAATTCAGCTTCTTTTTTTCGCGCCCGCTTGGAATCGAGCTGGCCGGAAAAACGAATGACTGCGAATCGACCGCCCTGGCGCTCGCGCAGCTTCACTCCATCACGCTTTGGATTCGGGGCGCCCTTCGCGGCGACCTCCTTGGGCATCACAAAACCCATCGAGACATCCGACTTGCCGATCTCGCCTTCCATGAATACCGGTGTGGTCATGGCGATCTTCTGCTCATCCTCGTTCGCCCCGCTGATGTACTGGAACAGTCTCATAAAGCTTCCATCGCGACCCTGCGAGTCCATTTTGGAGTCGGTCGCAACCAGCATCAGGTCCGGGTATTCGCGAACTTCAAAGCTACCGTCCGCCTCGATTGTCTTGTACTCAGCCGACTCGTACCCCGCTCTTGTGGTCATCGACAGGGCGAAAGTGCCTAGCACTGCGATACCGATGATTCCCAGGACATAGATCATTGCATTTTTCATCCGTTCCAATCCATCATGCCGAACGCTTCCAACCTGTGATACTCTAGGCACACGGCTAGCAGTGCCCATTCCGCCCGCCAGTAGCGACTGAAAATCGGGCCGTGGAGCCGTCGTTCGCAGCAGTCTTAGATTCCAAGACAGAAGGAAGCGATGCCGAACCGGAATCCACCTTCAGAGAGTCCTTTGCGTAGCTTTTTCGCATCTTGCACGATAGAGGCCTGGCCCGGCGTCCGGGCCATTCGGTACTCAACGGCTGTGACTCGTAGCGAAAATGTTTGTAGATCTCACGTCAGATTCACCGGGCTGCCGTGTTAAATGGTTAGAAGTCAATCAACTCGGTCTTGATTCAGAGAGCCATGTCGCCGTTGTGAAAGAGATTCCAGAAACTCGGGAAAGCCTGCTTTTGCAGATTCAGTCGCCGGAAAACAGGGCGGCTTGGGAAGAATTCGTCGAGATCTATCGTCCCGTCGTTTACGGGGTCGCGGTTTCGAGGGGACTTCAGCATGCGGATGCTCTGGACATCGTCCAAATGGTTTTCGTTTCGGTCGCCAACTCAATTGCTCGTTGGGAAAAGCAGGGAGAGAAAACAAGGTTCCGCAACTGGCTGTTGCGAATCGCAAAAAATGCCACACTCAACTCGCTAACCCGACGTCCACCGGATCAAGGCGTGGGAGGCGCAGGCTTGCCACCTGAGTTATTTGAACAGGTTCCAGGCGATGCTCCCAGCGAACTTGAGTTAGATCTTGAATACAAGCGTCAGTTGTATTTGCGGGCTGCCGAAAAAGTGCGTCAAAAAGTAACGGAAGCGAACTGGATGGCTTTTGAGTTGACTGCCGTCGAGGGCGTTTCAATTGAGGACGCCGCTCAAGAGTTGGGGAAATCTGTGGGCGCGATTTACGCCGCCCGTAGCCGGATCATGAAGCAGCTTTCGGATTTCGTGTCCCAGCTGGAGCAGGCGTACGCATGAAACAGAATCTGTGTGTAGTGAACCGACTGATGGCGTTTCTCGACGGCTCTCTTTCCGATCACGAGGTCGATGAACTAACGCAGCATCTCGACCAATGTGCCGCGTGTAGTAAAGAACTCGAACAGTTGGCGGCCACGCCTGCTCGGTGGAAAGAAGCCAAAAATTATTTGGCTCGGACCACCGGCCAGGGCCTTGCATCGAATGATGAGACGGCAAACCAATGCCCGCCGCCCTTCATGATCCGGCAAGTCGTCAGCATGCTGGACCCAACGGATGATCCAAACTCGATGGGACGGTTGGGCGGCTATCAAGTGCTCGGAGTGGTTGGAAGCGGAGCCATGGGGGTCGTTCTCAAGGCCATCGATCCGGCGCTGGACCGAATCGTAGCCCTTAAAGTCATGAATCCGACCTTGGCGGCTTGCGGCACGGCTCGCTATCGTTTTGCTCGCGAAGCGAAAGCGGCGGCAGGCGTGCTTCACCCGAACGTAATCGCCATCCATGGCGTATCGACCGACCGTGAACTGCCCTACCTGGTGATGCCGTACATTCGCGGCACGTCGCTGCAGCAGCGGATGGATCGACAAGGGCCACTCGCACTTGTTGAGATTTTGAGGGTCGGAAGCCAGCTTGCGGCCGGTCTAGCTGCGGCTCATGAAAAGGGTCTGACGCATCGCGATATCAAGCCTGCCAACATCATGCTGGATGACGGCGTGGAAACAGCCTTAATCACCGACTTCGGCTTGGCTCGGACCCTTGACGACGCCACCATGACCCGAAGTGGCGCCATTGCCGGCACACCCGAATACATGTCTCCTGAACAGGCTCGTGGAGAGGCCGTGGACTGTGCCAGTGACGTTTTCAGCCTGGCAAGTCTGCTGTATGCCTTGTGCACCGGAAGCCGTCCCTTCCGCGCGAAAACCTCGTTTGGCGTGTTACGCAAGATCACCGACGAAGAACCAACTCCCATCCGTGAACTGAATCCCGAGATTCCAGAATGGATCTGCAAAATCATTGGCAGGATGCACGCGAAATCACCGTCTGAAAGGCCCTCTTCGGCTGAGGTGCACGAAACGCTGGTTGCCTGCCTGGCGCACGTGTACCAGCCGGATCGAAACCCGCTGCCTAAAACTGTGGCTCAACCGGCGGCAACGCCAGCATCTTTTCCAATTAGAAACCTGCTGATAGGAGCACTTACGATGGCCTCCATCATTCTCGCCGCCATTATTTTTCACGCACTGCCATTCCAAAGCCATTTTGGAGAGGCGGCTACGGAAGTTGCCTTACGATCGTCGGGTAAAACCGACTTGCAAGACCAACAATCGGTATTCAAGACACTGAATCTGCAATTTCCCAAAGCCAGCCGCAGGGGAAGACTGGTCGTTGATATCAACCGTGGCTTCATCGAAGTCACAGGGCATGCTGACAACGATGTCGTCATCGAGATCTTGACGCCGCCCAGGTTTGAGAAGAATGCCAAGGATGTAGGCGGCGATTCTGAGTTTCTTACCATCTTCACGCCCCAGTACGATCTGGATTTTGACGACGGCGAAAACTCGATCAAGTTGGATACCTACAATCAGGATTACGTTTTGAATCTTCGGATCAAGGTCCCCTATCGAACAGATCTCTCGCTCGATGCTTATATGGACGGCTACCTCAAGGTAGAGCACGTCACAGGAGTCATTCAAACGCACTCGCAACACAGTGACATCAGCTTGCTGGACATTGCTGGTTCAGCTACGGGTTACAGTCGCAATGGCGATCTGACGATCCGTTTTCAGAGCGTCGCTGACGACGCCAAGCTCGACTTCGAATCGTATAACGGTACCATTGATCTGAGCCTGCCGGAATCAATCGGGGTAACGACTGCTATCTATTCCGGCAGAAGCAACAGCCTGACCGCGTTCCCCATTAAACCAGTTGCCAACAGCGAACGTCCGGAAGCGATCCTCGCCAAGGTTGGAACGAATGCGGATGAGTATCAGTTCGGTAAGATCAACGGCGGCGGTATTCCTCTGCGGCTCGAAAGCGAAAAGGGGCAGATCAAAATCCGCAAGACGAGCAAGCCAAAGCCGTAGGCTTATGTGCGGCAAAGTCTGGTACTGGTGCTGGGATTGGTTCTCCCCAGATTACCACAAGACGCTGGACAACTTTCGGCTTAGAAGCTTTTCGAAAACCATTAGCCGCTTTGGCGTTAGCCGCGGTTCTCTTCGGTTCTCGGATCGGCTCTTCATCTGACTGGGTTGGACCAATCGACTTTGCCGCGCAACCTAGCATCGAGGTCGCAACATGAACGCTCATGGCTTTTGCCTCGGCATTCATTGCGTTGCAATCCTTCCACCAGCTAGCCGCTACCTGGCTGGCCATTTCCAGCCGAACTGACTCAGCAGATTTCCGCCTCGCAATTTGGTTTCGCCATCAATCTTCTCGAGGCGAATAGGTTCACAGATTTCGTCCGCCTCAAGCTGCTCGATCAACTCCGCATTGTGGCTCACTACGATCACCTGACTCTTTTCCGCCGCAAGCTGAATCAACTTTGCCAGAGCCGGAATTAAGTCAGGATGGAGACTGTTTTCAGGTTCGTTCAAGACAAACATGGCTGGGGGACGTGGCGTCAGCAGAGCCGCAATGAGCAGCAAGAATCGTAAAGTCCCGTCAGACAGTTCTCTCGCCGACAGGTCTCGCATCATTCCAGGCTGTTCGAAATAGATCCCCATTTGCGCGTCGAAACGCCTGATTTGAAGTCGACATCCGGGGAAGGCGTTTTCAATGGCTTCATCCAGACCATCGGAGTCGCCAATTTCGCGAATCGTCTGAAGTGCGGCGGCCAAGTCACGCCCATCTCCAGTCATAACTGGCGTAAAGGTAGGCAGGGATGGTCGCCGCGCGGGCGCTTCTACATCGACTCGAAACGTATCGTAGAACCGCCAGGAACAGATTAGTTCGCGAATGACGATCAACTCAGGTGCATGGAACGGATCCGAGTACTCCGAAAGCATGCTGCCGTGCCGCGAGAGCGGCAAATCGACATCCAGCCATTTTCCAGACTGGCCGCGACAGCGAAGCGTGGTTACTTTGCGGTCTGCACAGAGCGTCTTAGCATCCATACCAACGCCGCGCCAGAGACACTCTCGCTTTACCTCCGGGTCATGATCAAAGGCGGAGTCAGCCGGAATGGGAAGCCCGAGATCTATGCAGTAGCTATACGGATCAGCCGTGAAACCCAGACGCAAGCTCACGGGATCCTTGTTGTTCTTCTTCGGTCCAGCCCAACGAATCGAATCAAAGCCGCCTTCAATCGCAATGGATTCAGCCAGTCGTCCATGTGCCGCATCTGCGATCAATCTCAGGCCGCGATACAAATTGGATTTCCCGGAGCCATTGGCCCCAGTAACAACGTTCAGTTGCCCCAATTGCAGAATCAACGAGCGAATCGAGCGGTATCCAGAAATAGCAACTCGATCAATCACGGTTGGGGAGGCTGCTTTGATAAGAGGGAATCAATAAAGGGATCCGCTGCGACTCGAATCAATTCTACCAACTCTGGGTCCATGAACTGGTAGTCGTCCGGAATGTGCAAGACTTCGATGGGCAGGAACTTGGTTTCGCCGGGATAGTCCGCGAGCAATCGATGACGATGTTTGTTCTCCATCACCAGCACCAGATCCGACCAAGCCAGATCGCCAGCTTGAACGGTCCGTCTTGCCGAGCGCGAGGTGCCACGAGAGCGAACCGACACGCGCGGATCGTCACGGAAAACCGCTTCCGCTGTTGGACTTCGCCACTGGTTTTTACTGCAAATGAACAGCAAATTTCTTCGATTGTTCATCGTTTCAAGATTTCCATGCACCGCAGGCAGCGAAGCAGCTGGTCATAGGATTCCGTCCCACGCAGGCGATTTCAACGCTCCGTAGCGTCTAGAGTTGATAAGTCACAGGTCGCAGGAGGCCTCGTCGAATTCAAATTCAGCAACTAGATGATTCGGCCCGAGACCGATATAAATACCAGAACCGATAGCCGTATTTCAATCTACTGCTGCATAATCTCGCAAGTGCTGAGATTCTTATCAGGATGGATGAATTGGCCGAAAGCGGCCAGCCACCCGGTTTGTCGGAATGTTTCAGCTTCGGTTGAGGATAGCACGCGGTCGGTTCATGGGTTCGACGTCTTTCTATGAACTGCAGGTTCCACTGCATCGGTTGTGAGTTACTGCGATTGTGTGCGCCTGACAATTACGGGTAAACAAGATTTGGGTGAATGGAAGCGGTTAGGTCATGAATACAGCTCTTGAACAGTTCTTGGGGTACAAGGTTCGGTCTGATGACCAGTGGCAAGCTGGAGTATTTGATCTCGCTTCCAACGTGGCGGGAGTGGCCGCTCCGTCCACGAATGGGATGGAGATTGCTTTATGGGTGTCCTGCGAAAGTCAGAGCGTGTACGCTCAACCTCCGATCGACGAAGCGCCGTTTGAGCTATTAGTGACGGGATTACTTGGCTTCC
>JANSWS010000787.1 GCA_024743355.1 bacterium | reverse complement strand
TGCAGCCCTTCTAATACTTGTATCCGTTCGCGACTGCTGACACCCAGTTGGACGGCTTGCCACTTCACACTGCCACCATGCAGGATAAACACTCCATCCCGCTCTTGGCGTCGCACTAAAAATTCGCGCGGCAGCACTACGGACTCTACCGCTTCGGCGACACCAATGAAGGCTTCCGCTCGCTGTCCCACAGCCCAGTTCTTGGGCAGTTCCAAAACACGCACATCCACGATGAACTCGCGTGTTTCGCGGTCAGCCTGACGTCCCAGTCTTGAGACCGTGCCGGGCAGCGACAACTCGGGTTGTGAGCGGAACACGACCCGGGCAGACTGCCCTTGCTCGAGCTTACCCATTTCCGTTTCATCGACCCAGGCGCTTACCCACAGCTCATCCGTCGAGATCAGCGTCAACATGGAACTACCTGGGACCACGACATCGCCGGGTTCCCGGTCGCGAGCGACAACCATGCCATCGAAAGGAGCTGTTATCTGCGTGTCACGCAGTCGGGCGCGGTGGTACTCCAAGGTTTTCTGGGCCGCAATCAGTTCCTTTTGTCCCTCATTGATCCCCGCTTCTGCCCGAGCAACATCCGCCACCGCGATCCCCAAGGCTTCCGCGGCTTGATCAAGATCGCTTTCGCTGGTTGCCTCACGCTTTCGCAACTCATCGACACGATCAAAGTTCTTTTGAGCCTGGGTCAAAACCACGTTGGCCCGAGACTTGTCCGTCTTGATCCTCTCGAGTGCGGCAACTGCCGCCTGAACGTTGGCTTCGGCAATGGCGACTTGCTGTTGCAGTTCCTCGTCGTCCAACTGGACCAGCAACTGACCTGCGGTGACCCTATCACCTTGGTCTACCAATACACCTGCGATGCGTCCGGAAACCTTGGGGCTGATCGTAGCGGAAACACGAGCCTCCAGCGTGCCAGTGCCCAGGACTTCCGGCTGAATCACGTCTTCCTCCACGACATGCGTAACAACCGCGACCGGAGAGAAACGAAACCAGTAGATCGCAGCCGCAATCGTCAGCAGCAGCACGATAACGCCAATCAGCATGTTCCGAGAAAATGCGACTTGCTTTGCAACACTCGTCATATTCCTGGTATTCCTGCGCTCATCAATGATCGTTCGAAGTTGATTAGCGAACGCCCTGTCGCTTCGCACCCACGCACTACCTGGGGCAACGCGACAGAGTTATAAAAATTGGTTCTTCGGAGGAATTAGTGGGTCAATGAGCAGAGCTTGAGCCCCTCGGGAATCGGAACAACAAAGCCTTCCAAT
>JANSWS010000181.1 GCA_024743355.1 bacterium | reverse complement strand
GGTAGGTGTAGTAGTTGTTTTGGAAGGGATTCCACTGGCCCCGCTGACGGTGTTCCAGCACGTAGGTTTGCCGCGGGACGTAGCTGTAGTGCTTCCGCCACTCCGGTTCCGTGACTGTCAACGGCTGCAAGTACTTCTGAGTCTTGGTTTTCAACTGCCAACCAGACTTGGGAACAGTTACGTCGACCAGTTGTTGCTGATAGGTCTTCCCGGTAGTCGGGTCGCGCACAACTTGCGAACCAGAAGATGGCGAATATGGCGAGTAGTCGCCCGGCCTGGGCTGTTCGGCAGCCGCGAAGTGGCCGAGCAACAAGCTGCAAATCAATCCTCCCAGCATCCCAGTCCGTCTGAAGCCCCCGACGTGCCTGGCAGCTGTCCAGCGTCGCGTTTTCTGCGAACGAACCGCCCCATCTGAAATCCATCGAAATCCAGCGCAACTACCGACGGGAACAATTGCCCCAAGCAGCGCATCCCAAGTAGTGTCGGCTGAAGGCGTTTTTTTCTTGGAATTCCATTCCATTTCCCGGATCCCTTTGGGAGGTGAATTCGCTACGAAAATCCAGTAAGTCTGGAAATTTGGTACAGCCGGATTCAAGTCGCCCTATTATCGGTGAATTCGTTGAAATAGCTGTAGGAAAACTTCCGAGGTTACTTTTACCTGAATTGACCGGTTACCCTTTCGCAGGGAGCTTGTCTAATTAGTCTAGAAATTAAGAATGGAAGTAGTGCTGCACCATTTGTGAGGCAACTCTCCAAGTGGTTTGCTGTTCCGTAATTCCTCGTGAATAGCTCCCAATTCGATGCAAGAGAACCAGACGGCAAAGCGGATTACGAAGCGATTCTCGCTAGCAGAGGCCAATGCCATGCTTCCGCTGGTTCGTTCCATCACTTCAGACATCAGTGACATCTTCAAGCGAGTCACCAGTCGGAGATCAGATCTCCACCGCTTGCTCCGCAAAGGCTCGAAATCTTCGGGTTCTGTCTATGAAGATGAAATAGCGGAAAGCCGTGCTGATTTGCAAGAAGAATATGAACAGATCTGGAAGTTCCGCGAAGAACTCGAGTCTCTTGGAGTCATATTGCGAAAGCCTGAAGACGGGATGATCGAGTTCCCGTCCATCTTGCACGGTAAGCTCTGCTATCTTTGCTGGCAATTGGGGGACGATCAGATCCTCTACTATCGAGACGCTTCCGCGAATTCGACAAAAATGCTCCTCCCCTCTGCGGTTGAGAACGCCAACTGAAGCTTGACGCTGGCCAACGGCCTTCCGACGCACTGTCGATCGAATCGGGCGTTGTCACTTGGAAGGTTGCCCGTTTCTATCAGTCCGCATTCGCCGATGAACTTCCAGCCAGCCTCGCTCCATCCTTCGTCCGCTTCGGCTAAACTTAGGACCGTATCCGAAGACTGAAGACAACCGCGGCTAACGCCAAAGCGGCTAATGGTTTTTGGATAGGTTCTTGGCAGCTTCAACACGAGCTACAGTCTGAGGCGAGCCGCAGATGAATTGCTACCCGTAGCCACGCTCGCCAGAGCGTGGTCGACGTTGTCCATTGTCGGGCGACGGTGGCTATAATTGGTCGTCCACCGTCTGGCGACGGTAGCTACGATTGGTCGTCCACCGTCTGGCGACGGTAGCTACGGTTGGTCGTCCAAGGTCTGGCGACGGCAGCTACGATTGGAAAATTTTCTTCTGCCGCTCGCCTGAAGTCTGTTTTCAGTCAGCCTGGCACTGCAGACTGATATGGACCAGTTGCAAAAGTTCCAACGGATCGACGTTGTACCCTTCGAAAGCGAAGCCGATGCGGGTTGATAGCCATCACCATTTCTGGAATTATTCTCCCGAGCAATACGGCTGGATAAGTGAGCAGATGCAGCCGCTGCAGCGTGACTTTGGACCGGCGGATCTCTCAATTCTGGCCGACCAGACGAAGATCAACGGCGTCGTCTCAGTTCAAGCCAGACAGACGATCGAGGAAACGCGTTGGTTGCTGGAAATTGCTCGCAAGCAGCCACTGGTTTGGGGGGTCGTGGGGTGGCTCCCGCTGCGCTCGAAGGACGTGGAGTCGATCATCGAGGAATGGACCCACGACGAGTATCTCAAGAGTGCTCGTCATGTCGTACATGACGAACCCGACGATGCTTTCATCCTTGGCGAGGACTTCAATCGTGGCGTGAGTCTGCTGAAGAATTATGGCTTGGTCTACGACATACTCATTTTCGCTAAGCACCTCAAGAATACGATCGAATTTGTGGATCGACATCCCGAACAGATGTTCGTGGTGGATCACATCGCCAAGCCCAACATTCGTGCCGACCAGTTCGATGAGACCTGGAAACGCGATTTGATCGAATTGGGCAAGAGGCCGCACGTTACCTGCAAATTCTCCGGAGTCGTTACCGAAGTTCGTGATGCTGACTGGGATGTCGAACTCTTGCGGCCCTACTGGGATTCAGCCTTGGAAGCTTTCGGCGCCGATCGCTTGATGTTTGGCAGCGATTGGCCGGTCTGCCTATTGCGGAGCAGTTATCAGGATTGGGTACGGACAGTGGAACAATTGGCAAGCTCATTGAGCCATGATGAACAGAGTGCTTTTTGGGCACAAAACGCCATTCGCACTTACTCGTTGCGTTGATCTGTCTCCCGACAAACGTATTCTCACATGGTCGGATTTGCGAGGATGGAATGTCACTAGAACTTCGCAGCTTTGGTCAGACCGGTCTGCGGATCCCTCCCGTCATTTTCGGTGCGACCAGCCTGGGGAACCTTTTTCGGGCCGTACCCGAGGCAGAGAAGGCAGCGACGATCGAGGCCTGGTTGGCAACCGACTTGCATCCGATTGTTATTGATTCGGCGGGGAAATACGGGGCAGGACTTTCGCTGGAGGTTATCGGTCGGGAACTGGAGCGATTGGGAGTTGCGGAAGACCGAGTTCTGATCAGCAACAAATTAGCCTGGAGACGTGTACCGCTTACCCACTCCGAACCAACCTTCGAACCGGGTGCCTGGTTCGGTCTCCAGCACGACGCAGTGCAGGACATCAGCTACGACGGCATCCTTCGCTGTTGGCAGGAGGGTACCGAACTACTTCGCGGACGAAAGGCACAACTGGTCTCCGTGCATGATCCTGACGAATACTTAGCGGCAGCTCGAGATGCTGACGAAAGGATATCTCGAATTCAAAACGTGGTTGATGCCTATCGAGCCTTGCGTGAGTTGCAAGCTGCTGGGCAGGTCGCCGCCGTTGGGGTCGGCGCCAAGGACTGGAAGACCATTCAGGAGCTCTCGCGAGACTGCGATTTTGACTGGGTCATGTTTGCCAACAGCTTCACCCTGATGCATCACCCCGCGGCTCTTGCCGAATTCATGGCACAACTAGCCAAGCGTCAGGTGGCCGTGATCAACTCTGCGCTATTTCATGGTGGATTTTTGCTGGGTGGTGACTTTTTCGACTATCGCCCTGTTGATCCAGCCGACGCTGGCGATGCCGAGCTGATTGCTTGGAGATCTCGCTTTCAAAGCATTTGCGCTGAGTTCAAGGTGACGCCCTTTCATGCCGGCGTAGCATTCGGTCTGGCTCATCCGGCGGTTACGGCCGTTGCCCTGAGCACCAGTCGCGCAGAACGTGTGCAGAATCAAATCGACTGCGTGTCGACACCCGTTCCGCCGCAGATGTGGGACGCGTTCCGGCAGCAGGGATTGTTAGACAACTGCGACTTTGTGTAGCCCTTTGTCGCTTGCTGGCGCGAAACGCCCGACAAATCAGCCGGCCATGGTCTTCAGATCGTTGGGCTGAATGAGTTCCAGACGGACCCTCTGCACCATCCGCTGCGTTGCTCTCAGCACGGTGATACGGACACCCGCTACCTCAATATGAGTTCCCTCAGCGGGAATCTGCGACAGGCGATGAATGACCAGGCCACCAATCGTATCGTAATCGTCCGATTCGGGTAGTTCGACGCCTAAAAGCTTGCTCAGACTTTCAATGGGAACCTTCCCCTCGGCGTCGATCTGATGCGTGTCCTCGTTGTAAACAATCTCACTATCTTCATCGATATCCAGCTCATCAGAAATCTCACCGACGATCTCCTCTAAAGCATCCTCGATGGTGACTACTCCAATGAACTGTTGGTATTCATCGACGACGATCGCGATGTGATTTCGATTGTGCAGAAAGACTCGCAGCAGCTGGTCTACGGGCTTGCTGGAGGGGATATACCAGGGTTTGCGGAGTATTTTCCGGAGAGTATCCTGCCCCGGCTCAAAATCAGCATCCGCGAAGGCGTGCAGCAGATCCTTGACGTACAGGATGCCTAAAATGTTATCCAGAGTTCCCTGATAGACGGGAATCCGTGTGCGGCCACAGTCGGCTACGGCGTTCATGACCTCCGGCCAGGGCGACTCTACGTTGATCGCGTCCACCAAACTGCGGGGCGTCATGATCTCACCCACATCGGCTTCGTCCAGATCCATGACTCCTTGGATCATCTCGGGAATTCCGTCGGAGAATACGCCTTCACGCTGGCCGGCAGCAACCATGGTGCGAATTTCGTCTTCCAGCATTTCTTCGTCAAAATCTTCATTGCTGGGAGCATCCATTAAGCGATGCCCAAGCCAGGAAAACACCTCTCCCAGCCCCGAGAAGGGCTTTGTCAACACCGCCAGAGATTTCCACAGCGGCCAGGAATGGTAGAGAAGCAGCGACGAGCTATAGTGCGCGACAATTCTCGGCAACCACAGTCCAGCCAGCACCAGCCCCAACAACCAACTGGTCACCCACAACAGCAACGTTGCCACATCGGCGTCGCCGGACAGCATTCCGTTCATCAAATCGAAGTCGCCGCGAGTTGCAAACCATCCGCCAGCTGCCAAAGATCCCAGCACCAATCCGAACAGCAGCAAGTATTGAGCGGCTACAGCGGCCTGCTCATGTTGATCCAGAATCTCGCCGTAGCGCCAAGGCTTGCGACGCAGTCTGCAATAAGCCTCTAGACGCTTACCGTTGAAGTGTGAGAGCACATGCACGCCAAGTCCCCCCAGCAGGGTCAGCCCCCAGCATGCGGCCATCCAAATTCCAAGCCAACTTGCATTCATTGCCTGGGCTCACCTGTTCGAGATGAGAGCGAGGCAATCTTTCCAATCATGAAACCACCGCGAGTATCTTTTCCGGAACCTAGTAAGAAACGTCATCCCAACGTTGAAGATGTTCGTCAGCGCCTGGCACCTCCAAAGCCAGCATACAGGACTGCTCAAAACGACGCATGTCTTGTTGATCGGCCGGAGTCAAATCGTCCAAACCCGCCAGGTGCAGCAGTCCGTGCACCACGTATAGCAGCAGCTCGTCCTGCGGTCTCCAGCCTGCCGCTTGATGCAGCTTGTTGGCGGTATCGGCGCTAGCGATAATCTCGCCCTCCACACTTCCCGCCTCGTTTTCGAACACAAAACTGATGACATCCGTCGGCCAGTCGTGAGCGAGGTATTCGCGATTCAGGCGATGAATCGTGGGATCGTCCACAATCGAAACACTAGCCACTAAACGCTGCAAATGAAATTGTTCCGCCACCCAATCCGCGGCTGCCATGATCCGCTCATGATCCTCCACGCAGCCATCCACGTGATACTTTATGTCCAATTCAAGCCGTTCTCGTTGCATGGCAGCTAGGCGGAAGCCTGTCCCGAGTATTTGACGCGGCCGTGGTAGATGGCAGTCAATGATTTGACCAGCGAACTCTTGACGCGATCCAGTTGTTGCAACGTCAGACCACACTCGTCGAACTGACCGTCCAAGAGCTTCTTCATAGCGATCTGCTCAACCAGGTTCTGGATGCGAGAGGGCGTCGGCTCGACCAAAGTACGGCTGGCGCTTTCCACCGAATCCGCCAGCATCAGCACCGCCGCTTCCAATGTTTGAGGCTTAGGTCCCGGATAACGGAAGGATGTCTCGGAAACCTCTTCTTTATTGGGGTTCTCTTGGCTGCGTTTTTCCGCCTCGCGGAAGAAATACTCGACTAGCGTCGTACCGTGGTGCTGTTCAATAAAATCAATGATGGGCTTGGGCAAGCGATGCTGCCGTGCCAAGTCCGCCCCATCCTTGACGTGGGCAATAATGACCAAAGTGCTCATCGCCGGCTGCAATTGATCGTGACGATTGCCACCTTGTTCCTGGTTTTCTATGAAATAGTTGGGTTTAAACATCTTTCCGATGTCATGGAAATATGCTCCCACTCGCGTAAGCAATCCATGGGCACCGATGGAGTCCGCGGCGGCCTCAGAAATGGCCGCCACGTTGATCGAATGGTTGTAAGTTCCCGGTGCCCTTTGAGCCAACTGACGCAGCAGCGGATGACTGGCGTCGCCCAGTTCCAACAAACTCATGTCCGTTTGCACGGCATACACACGTTCGACAAAGGGGAGCAAACCGGTCATCAGCGCCGAAGCCAATAGGGTAAAGCCTCCCAGCCGAAGCGATTCCTGGAACAAACCGGGGATCAGCACCAGCCAATTCGGAACCACGGTCTGGATCGCTTCCGTGGCCGGAGGCAACGCGTGCAGCTTGCCTTGCACAACGCCTACGCCGAAGTCAGTGGCCGCCACGATTACCGCCGCGGCCAAGCCAACGTAGATCAACTTGGTACGCGTACGGATCCGCCCCAGGAATATTGCCGCAGCGCAAGTCGCACTGCACAAAGTTACAAACTCGCCAATATCCAAACCCAAGGCCAAAGTCACCGTCAAAGCCACACAGGTGGTTACCAGCAGCGACACCTGCTTGCCAAATGCCACCGTCAACGTGATCACGCACAATACCAGTGGAATGACTTCCGCTCGAAATGGATCTGCGGCAGCGTGCTTACAGACAAAACAGGTAACCACCACCGTACCCAGCAACCGCATCAACTGCGGCGTACTTGTCAACAGATGAGGAGCATACTGCAGATGGATAAACAAGCTCGTTAACATGAAGAAGGCGGCCAGCATTCCGCAGAATGCCAACAGCCGAATCAGCAGCTCACCAAACGTCAGCGATTCCACCCAAGTTCGATGTTCCTCCAGCAGCACTGGTAACTGGTCTTCTCGGGTAATGGGAATGCCCGATTCGGCAAGCCTCGTCTGATTGGCGTAGTAAGATCGCGTTTCAGTTTGCACCGAAGCCTCGGCCTCTCGGCGTTTGACATCGCTCAAGTCTTTGCGATAAGTCAAACTTTCCGGCATCTTGATGACCAGATAATTGCTAATCAATCCAGCCACGATATTGGCGTCAGGGCTGTCAAATGCCTCTTTGAACTTCTCGGCAACTAGCGTTGGCAGCTTCTCCACCACTTCGGCACGCAACACCTGCGCCGTATTCACCACATAGGAACCGTCCACCAGGATCTGCGTTTGGCTCCCTTGTTCAGGCAAATGCTCAAGACTCTTCAGGACTCCGCTGTCCGCGATGGGATCCAGGATGGCTTTGACGGCTTGGTCGAGCATGCCTCCCTCAAGGTTTCCGTGCTGCTCGACCAGGCTGCGAATGCGAGCCAATGCTTCTGGCTCCGAAATCTTGCCTTCCGAATTCTCAGCCGCAGCACCCACAAAATCGCGAAGAATGCCTCTCTGGGCTTCGCTCAAATCCGAAAACGCGGTTTCACTGGTGAGCATCGAGAAGTGATTGCGAATGTCACGTCCCAGCTGATTCACCAAGTCCGGATTGTTCTCGTAAATGCAAAGCACATCGCGACGCGCTTCATCGCGGCGGATCTCCGTCTTCTCCAAATCATCAATGGTGAAATCCACCCGCGAAATGACATCCCGTTCTGGTATCTGGCCTTCACGGTATGCAAATGGCGGTAACCAACCCCGCATGATGAAGATGATCAAAAGGCCAGCCACGCAGGCCAACGCCAATTGCAGCAGGCACTTGCCGGTCAGCAGAGATCTCAGCCAACGACTGAGCGAACTCGGCTCGAGCTTGAGCGATGCAACACGCTCGCTACGCGTGCGTTTTGTATTAGATGACGCCATACGGCTTAGTCGAGTGAGTTTTGCCCACTCTCCTCAGGTGCATCGAACGACTCGCTGCGGTCACGATTGGACAACCTGGCCGGACTGGAATCCAGTTTGTTGTCGCCGCCATCCATTTCTGATTTTTGTGGCGAGTCTGAATAAGTCGGTGCCTCCGGTGTGAGAACACTGGGCATTTCGTAACGTTCGACAATGTCCTGCACCAAACGGTGTCGGACAATATCACGCGAGTCCAAACTAACAAAACTGATTCCTGCTATGCCGCCCAGTCGGTGCCATGCGTCTTTCAAGCCGCTGGTGACTCCACCTGGTAAATCCACCTGGGTGATGTCTCCCGAGACGACGATTTTGGACGCCTCACCCATCCGTGTCAAAAACATCTTCATCTGTGCCGAAGTGGCGTTTTGAGCTTCGTCCAGAATAATAAAGGCCTCGTTCAAGGTACGTCCACGCATGTAGGCCAGCGGGATGACCTCGATCACGTCATGCTCCATTAGATACTTTACTTGGTCATAGTCCAACATCTCATTGAGCGCGTCCAGCAGGGGCCGTAAGTAGGGATTTAATTTGGCCTGCAGGTCCCCCGGTAGGAATCCTAAGCTCTCTCCGGCTTCCACAGCCGGCCTAACCAGCACAATTTTACGTATTTTGCCACTTTTGAGGGCCTCGACAGCTAGTGCTACCGCCAGGTAGGTTTTGCCACATCCAGCCGGGCCCCGACAAAATGTCAAATCATGCTTGCGGACAGCGGACACGTAGTTGGCTTGTCCCTTGCTCCGAGGCTTGATTTTTCTCTGCTGATGCGGCAATTCGACATCCGACTCCCAGGGAATGCCAATCGCCCCGGCAGTCGCCGAAGCTGCCAATTCACCGCCCAGCCCCAATGCTCCCTCCACCTCTTGACGCGTTAATCCGCCGGCCTGCTGGGCTCGCTGATGCAGTTGTTCCAGCAGACGCGTGGCGTGCCGGACCGCCTCCGCCTCACCCACGATCTTCAGCTTGCCATCGCGATGCGTGATCGCCACCCCCAAATGCTCGCGTATCAGTCGCAAGTATTGATCTTGAGGACCAAACAGACTGAGAATCGCGGCTGGATCCGTCAGGTTGATATTGGCTTCCGACATGGACTCTCTTCTATTCCGAGAACTGACTTCTTTCCGAGTAGGGCACTTCCCAGAAACCCGAAATTGCGACGAATAACGCATTTACCTTCGTTGAGCGTAACCGTTCGTTGAGCTCATTGTTGACCGAGCAGGTTGCTCATTTAGTTACGGCTACCCTGGCATGCAGCCCGGGACGAATCACGCTCTTTTCACGATCATCACAAACGCCAGGCAGCAGCAGTTCCGTTCCCATGATTTGAAACTCTCGGCCAAACGACGGCCTATTGCCCAACGCTGTGGAGCATTTTGGATCGAGGCTTGCCCGAAAATACAAGCACGAAGCGCGAGCGAGTGAGTTCCGGGAGCCATCAAGTTCACACTCGCTGGCGCCTAGTGCTTATAAATCCAAAGCCAAAATGCTTCACAACGTTGCCTATTGCCCCGGCCCACTCAGACAACCCGCCATAAGCAACAAATATGCGGCGACAAACGCGGGCAACAGGGAATCGGACACGTCCCACAAGCCTCCCAGACCAGGCAGCAGATTTCCGCTGTCCTTGCAACCGGTTTCGCGTTTGAAAATTGACACCAATAAATCTCCGACCAGTCCCGCCAGTGTCAAACAGACACCCAGCAGCAGCGCACTTAGCCAATCAGCCTGTATTTGCTCACCATACGACCAGTGTCCTGCTTGCACAAAGTAGACCCAGGCAGCCAGCACTGCAACCAACATGCCGCCCAGCAGCCCCTCCAATGTTTTGCCAGGGCTGATCTGAGGACACAATTTCGTTTTTCCCAGAAATCGACCGCTGAAATAGGCTCCAGCATCAGCGAATTTCGTCACCACGATGACACCCACCAAGACAAATAATCCCCAGCCAGAATCTCCGATCAGCCGCAGGGCTATGGCAAACGAAAAGCAACCTCCGAAATAGCAGGACACCCAGCCTGCCAAAATGGCTCGCAACAGATAGCCCTTTCCGACTTCATAAACTCGCAGATACCACGCAAAACTGGCGAAGATGGCGATGAGCATCGCCGCTAAGGGCCAGCCCAAACTCCCCAACAAACAGTCGCTCGGATAGGGTGAGCCCGACAAGGGCCAAAATACGGCGACTGTTCCCGCCGCCATAACGCCGCAGCAGCCCAGCAGAGCTGGCCATCGCAGGTCCATCCGAGGAAACGACTCGACCGTCGTGTTTCGCAGCATGGCTACACATTCGATGGCACTGCCGAGAATCAGATAGCCTCCCACAGGAAGCAGCCACAGACCCTGGCAGCCAAAAGGAGAGTAGACCGAATCCAGGCCTACAAAAACCAGCGCGGTGAGAATGACGATAGCCGCGGAAAGAAGACGGAAACGCAGCAAGTTTGAATGCTCTCCCTATCGCGAGTTCTTGAATGACCTGCTCTGAAGTCCAGTCTGCCCAAAACGTCGCGACCAAAACTCCAGTTAGAAATTCGTAAGCCAGCGCCAGGAATCAAGTGCAAGTGACTTCTGAAACTGGTCAAAACGCCACGACAAGAATACCAAAAACCTTTCCAATCCGGCTAACGAACCGGCAATTGTAGAGCAGTTCCAGGCCCCCATGAATCCGACTGGATCAGGAATTCACACAAGTCCCATCACGATGGCCTTGCGGCCTCGCTGAGTCCGCCAAACCTACGACTGCGCGTAGCGTAATCTCTGACCGCTTGAACAAAATGACTCCGATCAAATTCCGGCCACAATGTCTCGGTAACCCAAATCTCAGCGTAGCTGATTTGCCACAGCAAAAAATTACTGACGCGCATCTCGCCACTGGTTCGTATCAGCAAGTCGGGATCGGGGATGCCAGCCGTATACAGAGCGCTGGAGATCATGTCTTCGTCGATGTCGCAGACGCGAATTTCGCCCCGTTCGACCCGGGCCGATAGCGCCCGCACGGCATCCACCAACTCGCTTCGCGCACCGTAGTTGATGGCCAGACAAAGCGTCATTCCAGTGTTGTTACGGCAGGCTTCCAGCGTGGCATCAATCTCGGCCTGCACCTCTTGAGGCAGATCATCGCGTCTGCCAATCACACGCAACCGCAGATTGTGCTCCACCAGTGTCTCGCGCTCGGCAATCAAATATTGCTTGAGCAGCGCCATCAGGAATTCCAGTTCCTGTGCAGGCCGCTTCCAGTTTTCACTGCTCAGGCAATACAGGGTTAGTACTTGGACACCGAAATCGCGGCAAGCTTCCATCGCGTTGCGAACCGATTCCACACCCCGCAGATGCCCCTCGATTCGCGGCAGGCCACGTTGCTGGGCCCACCGCCCATTGCCGTCCATTATGATCGCCACATGCTTCGGTCGACGATCTAACGGGATATCCTCGAGACCCGCCATCAAAATATCTGGCGAGCTGTCAGCATCACGAGAAGATTCCAAATCAAATTCCCAGGGAAGACTTTATTCCGCACAAGTAGCCAGTGACGTCAATTGCTCACGATCGGTGAACATGGTCTGCTCTCGATCCGGGCCGACCGATACCACGCGTACTGGAACTCCCAACAACTCAGAAACTCGCTTGAGATAATTCAGCGCGGCCTCGGGCAGATCATCCATGCTGCGAATGCCCGTAACATCTTGATTCCAGCCCGGCAGGGTTTCATAAACGGGCCGGGCCCGACGCAGCGTCTCCGCATCACACGGAAACACGTCAATTTCCTGACCATCAATTTGGTAGGCCACACAGATTTTCAGTTCATCGAAGTGACCCAAGACGTCCATCATCATCAGTGCCAGACTGTCCACCCCGCTCAAGCGAGTCGTGTATCGCACGGCGACTGCGTCAAACCAACCGCACCGTCTGGGGCGCCCCGTCGTTGTACCAAACTCATTGCCCAGCTTGCGGATCCGATCCCCCGTCTCATCGTGCAGTTCCGTTGGAAAGGGGCCTCCTCCCACGCGGGTCGAGTATGCCTTGGCAACGCCGATCACCCGTTGGATCCATTTGGCCGGAATCCCAGATCCGCCACTGATGCCTACACCCGACGAATTGCTGCTAGTCACAAACGGATAGGTGCCATGATCGATATCCAATAGCGATCCCTGAGCACCCTCCATCAGCAAACGCTGCCCTTGCTCGACGCAATCCAACAGGCGGTTGGTTGTATCGCCTACTAGAGGCTTAAGATCTTCCGCCCAGCTTGCCGCCTTGGCAACGATTGCATCCTCGTCCAACTGATCGACCAGCGACTCGCCGGCTGGCAATCCCAAGATCAACTGGCGTTTGACTTTACAGATGGACTGCAGCCGCTCTTTAAGATCCGGTTGCAGTAGATCAATGACGCGAACAGCAAAGTTTCGACCTACTTTATCGCGATAGCAGGGTCCAATGCCCCGCAGCGTCGTGCCGATATTCTCGCCCTGCACAACCAGTGCATTCATGGCCTGGTCTTCCAGCAAGTGCCAGGGCATCACCAGATGGGCCCGCTCACTGATCATCAGATTGCGACGGGGGTCGATCCCACGCGCCTCTAAGCCTTTCAACTCGCCCAACAGCGTCTCGGGCTCAATGACCACGCCCGGAGTAATAAAGTTCTGCACGCTAGGATGCAAAATTCCACTGGGAACATGGTGCAGCTTATAGACTTCGCTGCCACAGACCACCGTATGGCCCGCGTTAGCCCCCCCCTGGTAACGGACCACGCAATCATGGTCGGGAGCCAGCAAATCAACCAACTTGCCCTTGGCTTCGTCTCCCCACTGCAGTCCGATCACACAAGCTGCCGGCACCTTTATCTCCCATTCGATAGATGGGACCTCCCAAGCCGCAAATCGCTCGAATCCACGTGAATCAGCGATGCCCGCAGAGTGTTCCCGCCCACAAGTGCAAACGAAGCAGTATCAGGACGATTTCCCGGCTCGTCAAGTTATAACCAACTGTCCGCCCTGTGCGGAGTTTGAGGGTCAAATGCCCCCGAAACCACTACTTATGCTGGTAATTGGTGGCATTTATCGATTGTTCTGCTGGCCCAGATCGACAATGAACGTGTAGACTATGCTTCTAAAACTTTACGTTTTCCCAGGCGGATCGCGGACTGTGTCCGTTGTCTCTCGAGAACTTCCATGGCTCTTCTCATTCTTCGTGTGTGCTTCATTTGTGTGGCTGCCGGTGTTGCCACGCTGCTGCTCCGCATTGGTTGGGAAGGTCCCTCATACACCCCCTACCTGGTGATTTTTGGCACCGTTTTGCTCTCGCTGGGTGTTATCGCAGTCGACATATTTACGCCGCGGAAGCAAATCGAGGTCATCACCGCGATCTACTTCGGGCTGCTCGTGGGAATCCTGCTGACCTACATCCTGTGGGTTGCCTTGGCACCCCTGATACCGGATAGCCCCTACGCCGCTCCCGCGCAACTTTTGATGGCAGCCGTCTTGTGTTATGGCTGTACCAGTCTGCTACTGCAGACTAAAGACGACTTTCGCTTCGTCATCCCCTATGTGGAATTCTCGCGGGATCTGAAGGGCATCAGGCCCATCGTGCTGGACACCAGCGCGATCATCGACGGGCGCCTGGCAGATCTGGCTGAAACTAACATCATCGAAAGCCAGCTGGTAATGCCGGGTTTCGTTCTCGCAGAGCTGCAATCGATCGCCGACAGCAGCGATCGATTGCGCCGCGCGCGCGGTCGCCGCGGACTGGATATCTTGAATAAACTGCGGGCCCACCCCAACATTGACTTCCAAATCTACGATCGGGAACTCCCCGAATTCTCCGGCCAACCCGTCGATATGAAGCTTGTCATCCTTGCCAAGCAGCTGGAAGGAAAAATCATCACCGGCGATTTCAATTTGAACAAGGTAGCCAAGGTACACAACGTGCCGGTTATCAATCTCAATGAAGTCGCCGCATCCCTGCGTCCCCAATTCCTGCCCGGCGAAACCTTTGAAGTCCGGGTAGTGAAAGCCGGAGAAGGCCCCGAACAAGGTGTTGGCTATCTGGAAGACGGCACCATGGTCGTCATCGAGGGAGGTCGTCATCGCATCAACGCGACCTTGAACGTGGTGGTTACCAGCACTCTGCAAACCCAAGCCGGACGCATGATCTTCGCCAAGGTCGACGAGGCAGCCGTCCGCGCTTGAATTAACGTCCAACAAATTGGCTCCTGGTAAACGTGGTTGCATGGC
>JANSWS010000741.1 GCA_024743355.1 bacterium | reverse complement strand
AATACTGACACAGCGCATTCATATTCTGAATGAAAACTCGCATTTCAAGAATCTCCTGCGGCTCGTCGCCCTCTTGCGTCCTTAGCAAGCCGCTCGTGACCCAAGCTCCTCGTTCGTCCATTTGAGCGATACAGCGAGTTGCTTCTTCCACAAGCATCGCTGACATATCGATCTGCTTATCACCCTGGTCGATATCCTTCCGCTGGCCGGACAGCAGCCTTGTGTACTCACGACGCAACTGGGGAATCTGAGAATTCACCTGAAAACTATAGTGGGTCGGCAGATCGCGATCGTCGTAAGTCAATTCATATTGCTTGGTGAAATATAGAGGTCGGTTGGTCTTCAATTCATAGAACCTGGCGAGCTTCCCGTTGGGCAACTGTGATTTTTCCAGGTATTCCAGGGCTGCCGGAATCGGAGACAAGAATCTTGCCTCCCCGGTTTGCTGATAGAGCATCATCAGAGTTTTGATGACGCCCTGCGATTCGCCACCGGTGACCGCCGGTGGCTCAAATTTCCTGGCCCAGGCAGGATGCATGCGAGCGTTGTACTGCTGAGCCCAAGCGGGTTGGGGCTCAGGCATTTGGGCCAACAAGATAAATTCTCCTGCTCGCTTGGCAGCCTCAGTGTATTCCGGTCTGTCGTAGATCTTTCCGGCTTCCAGCATGGTCGCAATCATGTCGGAAAGAGTATTGTCATTGAACGTGTAGAATCCGCGATAGTCCGCAGAGGGAAAACTTTCTGGATACGTGTCCGGAAAAGATGCTTTAAGCACCGGGAACATCTCAGCGGCGGGTGGTTGGCTAAACCGCTGCGGCCAGGCTCCGTTGGGATATTGCGCTTCTAGCAGTCGGGTTAGCGCATGGCGGACGGCATCGTGAATCTGTGGATTTCCGAAAGACTGTACTTCGTCGACGTGCATCAAAAAGCGTAGAGCTGCTTGCGTGGTGTTATCATCCAATGTCGTCACGTTGCGAAGCCCTTGATGCGAGTGTCCATCTGCATCGCTACGGTAAAAATACCGCGAGCGGTCCTCGCCGAACTCAATTCGGTAATCCCATCCGCCCGATTCAAGTTGGCCAGCGACCAACGCCAGAGCCGTTTCCTGGGCTGCGTCCAAGTAGTATTTGTCTTGAGTGATTTTGTAAGCCTGTAGAAAGGCTTCGCCCACTGAAGGCGTGCCAGGCGGCTGCACCCAGGCAGTCTGTGCCGAAGCTTCAGCCTCGCCCTCCCGCTGCCGCAGGTCCGAGCTGTATCGCCACAGATAGCCACCCTGCACACTCACCTGCTGCCGAAGGAAATCCGTGGCTTTCCGCATTGCGGATTCAACTTCCGCACGCTGCGGGTCCGCGGCTGGCAGCGTTATAGCAAACCCGCACAGCACCAATACGAAGTACGCCGATTTGACCGGATAATGCATGCCTTAACTCCGACTTGAGAACACTAGCCACTGCCACCTGATAGGACTGAACGTTTCAAACCCAGAATTCTTCTGAAGAACACTAACAGCTTTGATATGAGCCCAGTGTTAGCCTAGCGTTCGCCTAGCTTCACTTCGATTCTCAGATGAATTCAAGTATGAGGAAAAGGCATTCATTATTTCACCCGAACTGCTTGTTCAAAATCAGATTTTT
>JANSWS010000219.1 GCA_024743355.1 bacterium | reverse complement strand
GGCGATGGGTGCAATTCCACTCCTCCCCTTAAATGCTGACGACGGAACAACAGGCTCGTGGGGCGAAGTCTGTGAAAAATACAAGAAGAAGGGTTTATCGTCTGCTGCGTGTTGACGGATGTATTCTACGCCGCGGCGGGTCAATTCCGGCAGGATGTGGTCAAACTTCCATCCGGGCGCCATTGGTGAGCCCTCGAATCCCCGAGGCATAACGACAAAGCCATCTTGCTCTACATATTGGTAGGCCGCTGTGGGCTGCTCGGTAACGCGATCGTTCTCGATCCAGCAGAAGGGTGGCATGTTGGGGAGATCAACTCCAAAGTAGTAATCGAATCCTCGCGCAGTAGGGCCTCCACTGATTGCACGCGTAAAATCCCAGTTCAGCTTCTTTTGAAAATTACGCTCAACAACATGCATTCGCGGCTCTTGCGGTCCCACCCAATCCCAACCGAGATGCCATTTACCCAGGCAAGCCGTTTCATAGCCATGGTCACGCAGGAATTTTGGCAACGTCAGACGTTCGGCATTAATCAGCGGCGGCTCATACGCCGCGATGACCCACTCTTGCATGCGGGTGCGCCAGCAATAGCGGCCCGTCAACAGGCCGTATCTGGTTGGGCTGCAAACGGCGGAAGGACTGTGCGCATCGGTGAAGCTCATACCTTCCCGGACTAGCTTATCCAAATAGGGAGTTGCAATCTTATTCTCCGGGTAGTGAGCCTGGATATCGCCAACTCCGAAATCGTCGGCCAAAATCACGACGATGTTGGGCGGTTGTTCTGCATCTTGCCCAAGCAAGCTCGTTTGCGGGAAAAGAAAAAGGGCTACAGCAAGGGTCAGCAGGATTCGCTGAAGCATGGTATTCCCGTGGCATTAATGAGCAGCGTGACGAAACGGAAGTCTTGATTCTAGCCGCATTCGGCTACCGCTTGTATCGCCCCAGTCGGCACGCGACCGACTCGTCATGAATCCCAACACGGAGAATGCGTTCTCACTGCTTTCCAGTATCCCAACGCGTGTAATCTTTGCCACACCGATCAAACGATCGACTGGACCTTGCAGCACTTGGCTGAATGGTACGACTTGAAGATGAGTTCGAGTTCTGTGATGAATTCCAACGTGGACCGCAGCCGATCAGCGGCACTGAGCTGGCTGAAAAGCGATCATGAAGCCGTGCGACTGATCGCTGCGGACGCGCTGATACGAGCCAAGAATTTTCAAGCCTTGCCGCAACTGATCGGGGCCCTGGATGACGAGTTCCTGCTGAATCGTCAATTTGCTTACCGAGGACTGGAGATGATGCTGGACATCGATCTTGAGTCTTTCGGATACCGCTTCTACATGACGCCGGAGGAACGTGAGAAGCCATCCGCAAGGCGTTGAGCAACATTGGCAAAAATATTGGCAACGTGGAACAGCAGCAGCGGCCGCTCGTCCAGTCAAGCTCCCCATAACGGTACAGCCAAGCCGTACTAGTGAGCTTGCAAGCGGCTATGGCATCTCTCAGGGATGCGATGCACGCCCAAGCAGGCTGCGAACCGCCGCGCGAATATCGGCTTGCCGCATCAGCGACTCGCCTACCAGCATTGCCTGAACGTTGTTCTCCTGGAGGTAGAGTGCATCGTCGCGAGTGTAAATTCCGCTCTCGCCGACCACGATTCGTTCCGCAGGAATATCCTTCCTCATTTTCACGGTATGCTGCAAATTGACCTCGAAGGTCTGCAGATCACGATTGTTGACGCCCACCAGAGTGCCGCCCGTATTGAGGACATTTTCCAGGTTTGCTTTGCTGTAGAATTCGACCAGAGTGGCTAGGCCGAGCTGAGTCGCCAATTGGCACAGGCCGCGCAACTCCTGCCGTTTGAGGCACTCGGCAATGAGCAACACGGCATCCGCACCCGCTACCCTAGCTTCGAAGACTTGGTAGGGGTGGATGATGAAGTCTTTGCGGAGGAGAGGGATTTGCACCCGCTCCCGAATTTGCTTGAGGAAATCCAAGGACCCCTGAAAATATTTCTCGTCTGTAAGCACACTGATGCAAGACGCGCCGGCTTCTTCATAGGCCCTGGCGATGGCGACCGGATCAAAGTCCTCACGAATAACACCCTTGGAGGGACTTGCCCGTTTCACTTCGGCGATTAGCTGGATCTCATCTCGACCGCGAAGCTGTGCGACAAAGTCGCGAGTGGGAGGAGAGTCATCGGCTCGTTTCATCAGATCCCGCAGAGGTCTGGCCCGAATAGCCATTTCAACCTCTTGCTTTTTGGTCTCTACAATCTTCGACAGGATCTGCGACATTCCAATCCCAATTCTCAACATCTAGTGTTTGAAGTGTCGTGTTCCGGTGAAAATCATGGCGATGCCATGTTCGTTACAAGCCTCGATGACCTCGTCGTCTCGCCGCGAACCACCGGGTTGAATCAGGGCTACAATTCCCGCCTTGGCAGCTGCTTCGACCGAATCAGGAAAGGGGAAAAAGGCATCGGAGGCCAAGACGCTTCCATCCGCTCTCTCGCCGGCTTTGCGGATGGCGATATCAACACTATCTACGCGACTCATCTGGCCGGCCCCCACACCAATCAAAGCGGTATGCTTGGCCAGTACGATCGCATTACTCTTCACGTGCCTTACCATTTCCCAAGCGAAATGCAGATCTTCCTGCCAATCATCCTCTACTTCCACTTCGGTTACGGTCCGCCATTGGTTGTCGAAGCTCGGCATACTGTCGGCTTCTTGAACGAGGGCGCCCCCGGCGATGAAACGAATCGAGGTTTCTTTATCGAGCCGTGCCAGGTGTCCGACCTGCATCAGCCGCACGCTGTCTCGCCACTTGGGTTTCGTTGTCAAGACACCCACCGCACCGGCTTCGAAATCGGGCGCGATGATCGCTTCGATGAATCTACCCGGCTCCACCAAAACTTCCGCCGTGGCCAGGTCGACCGTGCGATTGAACCCCAGGACGCTGCCAAAAGCACTGACCGGATCCCCGTCTAGCGCCGCCAATGCGGCCTCGGCAATTTTAGGATGTGAAGCGGCACCGCATGGGTTGTTATGCTTGATGACCGTCACCGTAGGCTCGGCAAAGTTTCGCGCCATGGACAGTGCGCTGTCCAAGTCCAGGATATTGTTGTAGGAAAGTTCTTTACCATGCACCTGCCGCGCATTGACGACGCTTGCTTCGGAGCTGCGCGGAATTCGATAGACGGCCGCTTTCTGATGAGGATTTTCCCCGTAGCGGAGTTGATTTTTCCGCTCCAGCCGGACCGTCATATTCACCGGTAGCTCGTCACCGCAGGATTCCGAGCGGAAATAGTCGGAGATCGCTTGGTCGTAATTGCAGGTCAAACTGAAAGCTTCACTGGCCAAACGACGTCGCAGTGAAAGACTGGTATGCCCGTCCTGTTCGACCGCAGACAGAATGGCACTGTACTGCTCTGGACGGGTTGCAACCGTGATCCACTCGTGATTCTTTGCCGCAGCACGGATCAAGCTGGGACCACCGATATCAATCTGTTCGATCGCCTCTTTGCGAGTCACTCCACTACGGGCAACCGTGGCTTCGAAGGGATACAAATTTACGACCACCAAATCGATCGGATGAATGTCCTCCTCATGCATCGCCTGCAAATCAGAAACATTGTCCCGCCGCCCTAGGATGCCACAGAATACCTTGGGATGAAGGGTCTTTACCCGACCGTCCATCATTTCGGGGAAGCCTGTGTACTCGGCAACATCGATCGACTCAATTCCGTGATCGGCCAAGTGTCGCCTGGTTCCACCCGTAGAAAAGATCTGAACACCGTAGCTCGAAAGGCCCACGGCAAAATCGATCAGCCCCAATTTGTCACTGCAACTGATGAGAGCTCGGCGGATTCTTGGGTTTTCATTCACAGGATTTGCTTCAATAGATCGCGCAGGTCCCATGATGCCCTGCCGAGCATCCATTCAGACTGCCATCAAGGAAAGAAATGGAATCGACTGAGGCTCAAGCCGTCGAATCCACCAGGGCCAATGATCTCTCCACACGCCAACTTTCCCCGCGTGAAAGACCGTCCAGAAGAGACACTGTTGTAAGGCAAGTTAGGGATTGGTCAAGGAGCGGCAAGACGTCAAGGCCTGCGAGAATATAAGACCTAGCGGCTGTTGAAATGGCCAGAGTGGCCTTGTAAACCGATTCTTCGTGGTGACCCAACACGAGATCAACCCAAAAAAAATGGGTGTCGAAGAGTCGTCCCAAGCCACTTGAAGCTCCTCTCCAACTTCAAACAGCACAGAACTCAGTTCGACACCCTTGTTTTGGCTTTCTTACGATCTGATAACTAAGACAATCTCCTTCCTTACCAACCAAGCGTTGATCCACGCTCTTCTATAGATGACCATACCATCGGCAGCTCTCACTCCGCCGAACGATGTTCCGACCCTTTGCAAGGTCTATGCCATTTCTGTCATCATTCCCCGAGCCACAGCTCTGGAAAACGCTGCACTTCAATCAAAACCCATAAATACTTAGGAAAATATTACATCCCAAGGCAAACCGAATTTTCCAGCGGACTTCCTTCGTATTGCCGGACAGCACTCATCCCGAGCGGAACTCGCCTAATTTGAGGGCAACCTGCTGACAGATCAGGCACTTGCTTGATTTGCATGTGGCCGCAGGTCTGAGCGCGAATCGCGCACCCCCATAAAGAAGGACCCTATAGTAAAGGCGGCCGGAAATTAGCACTCGACGACCTGGATGTCATCGCATACATTCTTGCTTTTTAATCCACAGACAATTTGTGTGTCATTACAATTAGCTTCTAGCAGGACGTAGGACGCGGAGACGGACGGGCAGAATGTACGCAATAATCGTTGACGGTGGCCGGCAATACAAAGTGGAACCGGGACAAAGATTGGACATCGATCTGCGGGATGATGCCAATACAGGAGACACGATCGAATTCGATCAGGTATTGGCTATTGGAGGCGATGAAGGGCTTCAACTGGGATCGCCATCGATTGAAGGTGCCAAAGTCACAGCCACCGTTTTGGGCATGGAATTGGGCGACAAGGTCTACGTCGAGAAGTTCCGACGCCGCAAGAATTACCATCGTCGCACGGGCCATCGGCAGAAGTACACCCGGATCGAAATTGGCGACATCGCATCTTAGTCAATCGTTCTCGTAACGAACGCACTGGGCTGAACTCAAGACGGGATTTGCCAACGCAGGCTTTCCCAACTTGCAATCATCCGTCAAAAACCTCTAAGCGCTCCGGAAATCATCAGCCGGTCGGCACCCACCGCCATTTCGTTCGGGCTGCGCATGCAAAGCATTGATGGTGCGAAATCTCGCATCAAGTCTTGATCATGCTGGCCTCGACAGCCAACGATAGCCCTTTCAGGCGTCGAATAACGCTCAAGAACTTGTCTTCGTTGAACGGCTTGCGGATGTAACTGGAAACTCCCAGTTTCTCGCATTCGCTTTGGTCCGTGTTGTCATCGCTGCTGGTGAGAACCACCACGGGGATGTTGGCAATTTCCGGGTCGGACCTTAATTGCCTGAGAATATCGACGCCTTGAGCATCTGGCAAAAACAGGTCCAGCAGAATGACATCGGGCTTAGGTGCGCGGGCGAATACACCTCGCTTGTGAAGAAACTCTACCGATTCGGCCCCATCCCGGAACAGACTGAGACGATGATGAATCCCGCAATGCTTGAGCGACTCGATCGTTAACCGTGCATCGACCAAGCTGTCTTCGATCAACATGATCTCCAGTGCCTGACCGGTAGCCTCGGGGTTCACCAGCACGTCGATACTCCAATGCATTCTAGCGACAACATGACTTTACAATTCCAAGCGACTTACACCCAAGCCACAGCGAATCAACTCAGATTCTAGTTCTTCATGCGCTCGGAATGCATCATCAAATTGCTCGAAGGCCTCAAAGTAAATGGCCAGATCCCGAACAATCGTTCCTCGATACTGAGCTTCTTCCACTTGTTCGCAGATGTCATGAATCTGCAAATAGAGTTCACGATGCTGAATCTTAGCCGATGCCGCACTGCCAACGCCGAAATGAACTGTGGGCCGGCCATTTTCAACAAAGCCGTAGGTTTCCTCCAAAGAGAACTGTAGACCAACGGAATCTCGTAACGAACCTAGGCAATTTACAAATTGCGCCGCGAGCTCGCGACGACAATCGCGGCAACGACACAGTTCGCGTGCGGAGTCTAGCAAACGCCATAGCTCCGTGTTCGAATCCTTGACTTCCTGAAGGAACGCTGCGTTAACAATCGTTGTTCCCGTGCTTTTGCTGACAGCTACCATGGCATGGCTCCCCTTGGCAGACAAGACTCGCGCATGTTTCACACGCAGGAAAAATACTAATCTCGGGTCATGCTGCTATCATCAATGGATGGATTGGCCGCGTTTCGTCACACGCGCCGCTGCAGGCCGTGCTCACAAAGTCAGATGTTCGCCCGCAACATCCTGCTAAGTGATCTAAGTGCCCTCGATCAGTAATATCAGATTGTGCGGCAATTATCAAATTGCCCCCCTCGGCAAGGGGCCTTGGGCCGAGATTCCGACCTTGAGGGCCGCAAGGAGCTGCTCGTCACGCTTATTCGGATAATTCCCCGCTCTGCGTACCGGCCAGCCTTGCCGGTAAGCATGCGATCTTCACTTGCCATACCTATACGACTCACGATAATGACCTAGAAACCGATGCCAGTCTCCCCAAAACGTCGAGATCGTCAGAATGTCCGCGGAAGAGCAAGCCAAGTCAGATACCGATCCCACAACAACTCCTCCCGCTTCCACGCCGTCCTCAGGTGAAACAAAAAATCCGCTAACTGAGGAGGGAGTTCGGGAGCAGCTGAAACAGGTCATCGACCCGGAACTGTTCGTCAATATCGTCGACTTGGGCCTGATCTACGTGGTGGATCTCAAGCCCAACGCCGAAAGCGAAAAGACAGACATTCTGGTTGAAATGACGATGACTAGTCCCATGTGCCCGGCAGGGCCGCAATTGGTTGCGAATAGCCGCGCCGCAGTCGAGGCGATGGAGGGAGTGGGCGAAGTTGAAATCAAAGTGGTGATGGATCCGCCGTGGACCCAGGACATGATGACGGAAGATGCCCGGGATCAACTGAATATCTTCTGATAATTCTCAGAAGCCCTTCTTCATTTGCGGCTGCTGCTGGATTGGAGAGCAGGCAGCTTCTGTCAGCACGAAATCCGGTGTCCGCCAGTAAATTCATGGCGTGCTCGCATATTGCCAGGGAAGGCTTAAGAATTGCCAAAGCTATGGCCTGGCTGCGGCCCCGCTTGAGTTCGCGTAAGAATTTCAGGCCCATCTTCGGTCATCAAAATGGAATGCTCAAATTGCGCGGACAATCCTCCATCCCGCGTCCTGACAGTCCAACCGTCATTCTTGTCCAACCGGGTGAACCGGGTTCCTGTATTGATCATGGGCTCAACCGTAAAGCACATGCCGGGCAATATGCGCTGCTGCCTCGACTTGCGATCGGGGAAATGCGGCACATTCGGTGGCTGGTGAAAGGACTGGCCCAGGCCATGCCCGACATATTCACGGACTACTGAGAATCCGCGTCGATGAGCCTCTGCGACAATTGTGTCCCCAATGATGCTAACGGTGCAGCCGGGCTCAAGGGCGGCGATCGCCAGATGCAGACAGTCGAAAGCAGCCTGCGTAACCGCGATGGCTTCCTCCGACGCTTTTCCGATGATGAAGGTCTCCGATTGATCACCATGCCAACCGTCTACCACGGAGGTGATGTCGACATTAACGATATCGCCCTCAACCAATTGCGTGTCATCCGGGATGCCGTGGCAGATCACGTCATTGATGCTGGTGCAGCAGCTCTTGGGGTACCCGAGATATCCTAGAGTAGCTGGCCGGTGGCCATGTTGATGCGTGAATTCGTGCACCAGGGTATCGATTTCCCCAGTAGTGATGCCAGGCTTCACGTGGCTGCGGATAAAATCCATCAATTGAGCGTTGAACTGGCCAGCTTGACGCATTTTCTCGCGTCCTTCATGCCCCAACAACAACTTCCTGGAGGGCTTGTCTTTCTTCAGCATGTTTCAATCTCAGGGAACGCGTGACAAGTTCGACGGGAAAACAGCCTGGAAATGCGGGAGTCTATCCATTCCACGACAAGACTGGTGGAGTGATTTGCGGAGCATTTCGCCAAGCTTCCAGCAGGCATTTACAAACCGATGCTTGTTGCCAGGGATACTATGCCCGGATCGTCTTCGGAAACGTTCAGTATACCCGTCTTTTGTATGGTAGGGAAACGTCTTTTGAGGTAATCACCGCCCGAAGTACGGCGTCCCCGCATTGAGCGGAAGCATTAGAAGTCTTTGCGCGATCACTACAGATTATCACCAACTGCCGGAAGTCTTCCGCCTTCGTAAAACTTGGTGATATCAATACCGCCTCGTTGCTCCTCTTCGAGCAGCTTAATCCTGGATTCGAGTCGTTCAATTCGCCGCTGCAATTGCGGCACCAGCTCGGGAATTGGGTCCGGTGGCTGCAGTTTGGGGACGGTGGGATAGCCGAGGTGACGTTGCATGGCGGAAAACAGAAACAATGGATCTTTGCGGCGATTGGCAAAGGCGATCTTGCCTTCCGGCAGTCCGAAAAGAACCGGCGCCTCAGACTCGACCTCGCCGAAACGGTTGCGTTTCTGTCGATAGTGCTCGCTGCGAACATAGATCATATCTGCCAGATCGATGATTCCCAGCTGCCGACGAACAATCAGAATCCAATCCTGCCACTCGGGAGGGAAAATCGGATCTTTCGACACGGCGAACAGGCCGCGGTCATAATTCAGACGATTTCGCGAGATGGCCTCAAATTGAAAGAAAAATAAGCCCGCTGGACTCAGCTCGTCTTGAGTTCGGTACTGGGATTCCGCAGCCAGAATTTGAAGCGCGGTTCTGTAGTCAAACTTACCCGTATCCGCCTCGGCTTCGCTCATCAAAAAGGTTTGAAAGGGCACAAAATAGTGGCTCAGCAATTTCATGCCGGAACTCATCAGCCCGCGATGCTTGAGCTCCGCCAGTATCAAGTCCAGAGCCATAGGCAATTTGGTGGAAGCCAGCAATTCATACTTGGTCTGAGCCAAGAGCTCTTGTAGCGGCAGATTTTGCTGGAGCCGCTCCAGCAAAACCTTGAAAAAGTATGCTTGCTCGACGTATTCCTCCCGTGGCAGCATTAGGAATCCTTACTGAGATGTTTTTGAAGAAATTCAACGGCTTGCCGCCGCGCCTTTAAATCCAGAAACGACAACAGATGGCCTTTGCCTTCCACACTTAGAAATTCCGCTTCATTCTCATGGGCTTCCATTGCCTCGAACATTCTCTGGCTGCACACTTGAGGAACCAGCAGATCTTTATCACCGTGAAATAGAAAGAACGCGGGAGCTGTCCGGTCAACATAACTCAAGGGTGAGAACTCTTCATAAACCTCTGGAATCTCTGATCTGGACCCTCCCAACACGTGTGCCAAGACGTTGCTCTGAGCCGGAACAAAGGAAAAGTCGCAGGGCGAGCCACCGGCTACGACGGCCTTAATCGCGGGATCCTCGGCCGCCGGATTCAAAGCCATCAGCGATACCAGATGGGCGCCAGCCGAATAGCCCCATAATCCTATCTTCTCGTCATCAGCATTCCACTCCTCCGCCATGGAGGCTGCCCAACGAAGAGCGTGGCGGCAATCATCCAATTGCTGCTCAATCTTCACTAGGGGTGCCAAGCGGTAATTGATCGAGACCGCGACAAATCCGGCCTGTGCCATCTCTCGAGCATGGTCACGCAGCTCCCATTTATCACCGGCACTCCAGGCACCACCATGTACCATTACCACCAAGGGGAGCCGCAAGCTGTTTGCAGGACGAAATAAGTCCGCCCGCACCTGGACGCCATCAATTTCTCGATATACCAGGTTGCTCTCCATGCGAATCGGAACATCCAGGTCCTCCCGCAAGGGATCTTGAGCGATTGCGCTAATTGGACCCAAAGCCCACCGTGTACCGGATGCTCCCAATGACCCCATAAGGCAGGCCAGCAGTCCCAAGAGAACCGAAAGTAAACGCATACGAGACTGCATCCTTCCGAGATGTATCCAAACCCAGCCGTTATTCTTCCCCACTGCTTCGCGGCAATCGGAAACTCTCATTTGCCACGCTGAGCTCGTGAATCCAAGCCTGACACCGTTGAGTACTGTTATATAATACGCGTGACAAGTCGCACGAAACGTCGGTTTTCTTTGAAGCTACCTCGATTTCCCATCTTTCAGGACGCCAAAATTCCATGGCTAAACAATTCTCCAGTGTGCAAGCTGCGGTGGACGCCATCCAGCGCGGAGAGGTTATTATCGTTTTGGATGCCGAAGATCGCGAAAACGAAGGTGATTTCATTTGTGCCGCCGAACTGGTAACCCCAGAAATTATCAATTTCATGCTCTCCGGGCGTGGGCAACTGTGTTGCCCTATTCTGCCGGCCGCCTGTGAGCGACTTGAACTGCGGCCTATCGTGGAAAACAACGATGCGCCTTTGAAGACTGCCTTCCGAACACCCGTGGATTACCGCGGAAGCAAGACCGGCATCACGGCGGCGGAACGCGCTGAAACCATCCGGCGCTTGGCTAGCCCAACTTCGAAGGTATCGGACTTTGTGCGTCCCGGCCACGTATATCCGCTGCTGGCCATGGAGGGTGGTGTCTTGAGACGGGCAGGGCATACCGAGGCCGCTGTCGATCTGCCTCGAATGGCAGGACTGGCACCGGCCGGCGTCTTGACCGAGATTCTGGACGAGTCAGGAGACCGAGCTACCCGCGATGATCTGCTTAAGATCGCCGAAACGCACGACCTGGAAATCATCACGATTGAACAGTTGATCTCCCACCGTCGCGTGAATGAAAAGCTAGTCAATCGCAGTGCGCAGGCTAAATTGCCCACCAAGTTTGGCGATTTCGAGATTGCAGTTTACGACGTCCAGTTCGAAGACCAGGAACCGATCGCAATTTATATGGGCGATCTGGCGGAGGCGAGTCCGCAGGCTCCCCTGGTGCGGATGCACAGCAGTTGCTTTACAGGTGACTTGTTGCAATCGCTCCGCTGCGATTGCGGGGACCAGCTCATGATGGCCTTGCAGATGATCGCCGCTGAGGGGCGAGGAGTGCTGGTGTACTTGCCCCAAGAAGGTCGGGGGATTGGATTGGCTCGCAAAATCCAAGCTTACGCCCTGCAAGAACAAGGCATGGATACGGTAGAAGCCAACCATGCACTGGGCTTCAAGGCCGATATGCGCGATTACGGAGTCGGAATTCAGATCCTGAAGGATTTGGGACTGTCCGAAATTCGACTTTTGACGAATAACCCCAAGAAGACGGAAGCCTTCAATCTCCGCGGCTTCGATCTGCGAGTTGTCGATCAAGTCCCAATCGTTTGTAGTTCCAATCCTCACAACGCAGCCTACCTGGCCGCGAAGCGTGAAAAACTCGGACATCAACTTCCCATCGAGTAGTTGTTAACCAAGCTCGTTCGAAGGTGCAGAATTGGTGTTTGCCCGCCAGCCGGCAGGCCAACGCTGTGAAGCATTTTTCATTGGATGTACAAGCACGAAGCGCCAACAAGCGCGTACTTGATAGCGGCCGAAATTCGCTCGCTCGAGTAATATGCTTGTATTTTCGGGCGAGCTGCTTGATACAAATTGCTGCACAGCGCAACCGGCGGGCCCTATTAGCGCCCGATCCGTTACCGTGACGTAGCAGCCAGCAGCAAACGTCGGCGGGTCCCACCACTCATCGGTTTCACAACCGGCCCATAGCAACAATGGGATCGAGTCGCGCGGCTTTGATAGCTGGCCACAAACCCGCCAGAGCAGAGATCGTAACGGCTAAGGCGAGCGTGCCAAAGATCATCCAGCCGTCCACGACAATCACCGCCCCCTCCAGGTTCAAGTTTCCTCGCTGCTCGACGTAGTTACGCAAGACACCATTGCCCAATCCTGCCAGCAAATAGGTCAAGCCCACGGCAAGCAAACCTCCCAAGGCGCCTGTCATCATGCATTCCAACAACACGATGGATGTTACCTGGCGATTGCTGGCACCTACCGCTTTCAGAATGCCAATCTCTTCTGACCGCTCAACCACCGAAGTAATCATGGTGTTAGATATACCCACGGCTGCTACCAGCAAGATCACACTTGCCACGCACAGCAGGGAGAATTTAGACCGATCAATCGATTGGTAAAGTCGCTCGATGGTGCTGGTGGCCGAAATTGAAGCGATACTTGCAGCCTTCAATTGCTCGGTAACCGACTCCAGGTTTCGAACTTCGTCGACGTAGACGACTCCGTTACTGAATCCAGAGTTTCCTAAGGCTTCACTGACCGGCCGAAGCTGTGCGTGGTGTACGACCAATTGCTCCGATCCGCCAAAGAAACGGGACAGGATGGTTGATTCATCCTCTTGATCCCTATCGCGAAAAATGCCAGCGATTCGAAACTCTTTCGTGATCGCTTGCCCCTTAGGTAATTCCTTCTCTTTTTGCTGTCGGCTCGCCCGCATTTGAAGCAGTCTCTG
>JANSWS010000347.1 GCA_024743355.1 bacterium | reverse complement strand
TAGGTTCAAGCGTCAAGTACGTGCAAGCTGGTGACTAGCGGGCACACGGGCGAGCCCGTGCCACACAAATAAGAATTTCAGCTTCCAGCTTGTGGATATTCTCAAACGGCTGAAGGCAAGTCTAGGCTCATGGTCACTCCCGGACTCCTCGGCTTCGAAATGCGTTCAAGCGTCAAGTACGTGCAAGCTGGTGACTAGCAGGCACACGGGCGAGCCCGTGCCACACAAATTCGACTTTCAGCTGCCAGCTTGTGGATATTCTCAAACTGATGAAGGCAAGTGAAGGCTCATGGTCACTCCCGGACTCCTCGGCTTCGAAACGCGTTCAAGCGTCAAGTAAGTGCAAGCTGGTGACTAGAAGGCACACGGGCGAGACCGTGCCACACAAGCACTGCGTCAATTACAGATCGAATCGCGCACTGCTCGACAAGAAACGCGGTTTCGATTTGTCATTCGCGGCTATATGATGACATCCACGATGATGACATCCACGCATTTTGGTCTTTCCATTGTTTGAAATTCTCTTCCTTACAAAATCACTGCTTCATCACCAACCCTAAAGAAAATGTCATCTATGACAAAGCCTTTTGCTCTGTGTTTTCTGTTAACGGTCCTGCTGCATACTCTCGCGACTGCGGAGGACTGGCCGCAGTGGCAGGGACCGGATCGAAACGCGGTTTCGAAAGAGACTGGACTACTGCAACAGTGGCCCGAGGCTGGCCCGACTCTGGCATGGAGCACCGATGGGTTAGGCGGTGGAGACACCGCCCCCGCTGTCGCCGATGGAAAACTCTTTGGCATGAGCAATCGCGAGGGGCAGGAAATTGTCTGGGCCTTGTCGGAAGCGGATGGAAAAGAAATCTGGGCAACGCCGCTGGGAGATGCTATTGAGCAACGCATGCCGCAGTCGAAAGAGGGACCCGGTGGCACGCCAACTGTGGACGGCGATCGTCTCTACGCGATCGGCATGGGAGGCACCGTTGCGTGCTTGCAAGTCGAGAATGGAGGATTGGTTTGGAATCGAAGTTTGACCGAGGACTTTGGCGGCATCCTCCCCACCTGGAGTTACCGTGAGTCTCCGCTCATTGATGGCAGCAAACTGATTTGCACGCCCGGCAGCGACGACGCATTACTGGTTGCTCTGAACAAGCAAGATGGCAGCACACTCTGGAAGGCAGCCAAACCTGCCGCGGCGCAAAGAGCTGACAATCAAAGTACTCCTGCAAGTCCACAACAGACGAACCGTAGTGAGCGTCGCGGTGGACCAGCCAGTTCGCCCCCCGCGATGGCGCAGCAAAGGCAGGCAACCAACAATGGCCCTCCGCAAGTTACTGGAACGGAAGATCCAGAACTCTTCCTGAGTGAACATTGGGGAATGACGGCCTTTGCCTATAAGGTTCCAAACGGCAAGTATTCGGCCAGGCTCTATTTTGCCGAGACCTATGACGGCATTTCGGAAGAAGGTGGACGTGTCTTTTCCATGAATGTCGAAGGTATCGAAATCAAAGACTTCGATATCTGGGAACGTGCTGGTGGCCCGCGCAAGGCTCATATCGAAACGGTTCCAATCGAGGTCTCTGACGAACAGTTTGACATCACGTTCACGCGACAGGTAGAGAATCCCGTCATCAAAGCCATTGAGTTGCTTCCGCGGCCAGGCACGGTTGCCGAAGCGATTCGCATCAAGGCAGGTCAAGCTTCACCTTTCACAGACTCGAAAGGTCAAGTTTGGTTGGCAGATACTGGCTTTGAAGGGGGTGCTACCAGTCCTGGCTTCGTGAGCTTTGGCAGATTTGGCGGCAGAGGTCGCCGAGGAGGCGGATTTGGCGGAGGTTTCGGTGGTAGGCAGCGATCGGGAGCGGCTTACTCCTCCGTTATTGCCATCGACTGGGAAGGCCAACGGCAATACGTTCAATTGACGGCTGACACGCTTTTGGCTGTGGCCGCGGAAGATGGAAAGCTGCTCTGGCAATATGACGCGCCAGCAAATCGTATGGGCATCAACTGCTCGACACCGCTCTATCAAGATGGGCTTATTTTTGCAGCATCTGCTTACGGGAATGGCGGAGGCGCAGTGAAACTGACGAAGACCAACGGCGGTGAGATTAAGGCCGAAGAAGTTTACTTCGCCAATCGGATGCAGAATCACCACGGAGGTATGATCGTCATCGATGGTGCCCTTTACGGAGCCAACGGTGGTAACGAAGGTGGTTTTCTAACCTGCCTGGATTTTCAAACCGGTGATCTACTTTGGCGCGATCGAGATGCACCCAAGGGCGCTTTGCTGTTCGCGGATGGCAGGCTATATCTGCGGGCTGAAGGCGGTGAAGTTCTGCTGATTGAACCCTCACGAGAAAAGCTAATCGTCCGTGGGCGATTCCAGCAACCCGACCGCAGCAGCTCCCCTGCCTGGTCGCATCCAATCATCGCCAACGGAAAACTTTACATTCGCGACCAAGGCTTGCTGCTGTGCTACGACATTAAATCCCTTGATTAGCCCGACATAGCTGCGTTTCATACGTCAGGCACATTGCAGCCAGCGAAATCTCGTTTAGGTGGATCGCTTAGGTAAGTTTTCACCAGAGGGATGCCAGCAGTCACGTGCTTAAGAGGGGCCACATAGATCAATGATGCACGCTAAATCGCGTTTGGGCATCAATCTTGGGGCTTTGGCACCAGAAACCGGGACCAGACATTCTATCCCGAAATCGACTCGAATCGTCGTAAGTCAAGCACACCCCAGAGGATTCGAACCTCTAACCTTCGGTTCCGTAGACCGATGCTCTATCCAGTTGAGCTAGGGGTGCGGATCAATAAGAGAAGTATACCGCCGATCGCGTTTCGGTGTAGTGGTAGTGGTGGCAGACTCCCTAATTGCACCTGTTATCGGCGATTAAGTGATGAAGGATTAGATGGCAACACTTAGATAGCCTTTTCAAAGGCGGCATTTTCGCCTCGCGCAGGCCGATCAAGAGGCTTTTTCAGGTGAAGGCAAACGGTCGAATTGCCCTAGCGGTAAGGCCTTTATGCCAACTAGCGCTGCTCCCGCGATGCGGGAGCGGAGACAATCTGTCGCATCTCAGCCAATAATCGCTCGACAATTTCGGGGTTTTCCAGGTATGCGTTGGTCGTTTCACTCAAATCCTGCCGGAGATTGTAGAGCTGTCCCTGAGGCTGATCGGTTCCTGGACGGATGCGTTTGGGATCGGAAAATCCTCCGGAACCAAGGCCGCGGATGAGCTTCCAATCGCCCGAGCGAATCATCATCATGGAATCCCCGGACCCAGGACTCATGACAATCGGGCCCCGAACAGGTTCATTCTCAGCTTGCTGGCCACGCAGAACCGGCAAAAAACTAAAACTGTCCGGTCCCGCACCCTCCGGCAAAGTGACTTCGAGCAAGTCAGCGAGAGTGGCCAAAATGTCGGTAAAGCAAATCGTTTGGGCGGAAGTAGATCCTGACGACACAGCGCCGGGCCAGCGAACGATAAAGGGCATACGGTGTCCGGCTTCCCACGCATCGGCCTTCATGCCCCGCAAGGGGCCAGCCGAGTCGTGACCGAAGCGTTCCACGTCGGCGTCGTACCAAACGGGTCCGTTGTCGGAGGTAAAGATCAACAACGTATTTTCAGCCATACCATGGCGATCCAAAGCCTTCAGTACCTTGCCGATCTCATTGTCCACCAGCATGACGAAATCGCCGAACATGCCCACCTGACTGCGACCCACAAATTCGTCCGTTGGCAGCCAAGGGGTGTGCGGCGAGGGATAAGCCAAATACAGCATCAGTGGTCGAGAGGGGTGCTGGGCCTGAGCGTGCTTCTCAATGATGCCTACGGCTTCTTCGGTAAAACGAGGCGTGACGTCTTCCAGCTTGAGATCCGGTGCAATCCCGCCTTCACGCCAAAATGCTCCCTGGATCGGAGACCAGCCCGGACTGCTATTGGCGTCGATCGTTTCCGTGGGAGCTTGCACGGCCCGCTCGTCATGAATGTAAAAATAGGGCGGAATATCTGTCGATGCGCGAATTCCAAAGTAACTATCAAAACCCCGATCCACCGGGCCACCCCGCAGTGGCTGGGAATAGCCGCCACTTTCGTCGAATCCACAATGCCATTTGCCCACCATGGCTGTTGCATACCCCTGCGATTTTGCGAGCGATGCGATCGTCATCTGGTCGTCGGCGATCAGCGGACGCTCCCGCCAAGCTCCAACATCGGTTCGAAATGGATATTCACCTGTTAACAGTCCATAGCGGGACATGTGACACAGCGGACCCGGCGCGTGCGCGTCAGTGAATCTCAGTCCATCACGAGCCAAACTATCAATATTGGGCGTAGCGATCTTCGAGTCGGGGTTGTAGCAACCGGGATCGCCGTACCCCATATCGTCAACCATGATGATGACGATGTTCGGCTTTATCTGCGCGATGGCCAAGGAAAAGCTACACACGAAAGTGAGCAGAGCGGAGCAGGCAAATTGCAAGTGCTTATGCATGAGAGGACGCAAGCCTTGATGATCGAAGTGAGAGAAAGATAACGAACCGCTACAAGATGGTTTGCACCGGATCCGACTCGCGCTTGCTCGCCCAAGTATGGATATCCGCAAAAGCACGTCCTAACTCTTGGGCAAGATGATCCATGGCGAATCGTTCACTCGCATAATGCCCCAACATTAGAAATGTGACTTCGGCGGCTTCGGATTCCAGGCACGTATGAAAGGTGGCTTCTCCAGTCAAGAAGAGATCGCATTCCGCGCGGATCGCATCGGGCAGCAGACTGCCGCCGCTGCCGCAAGCAATGGCCACTCGGCTTAGTGGCTTGTGCAGGTTAACACCCCGCGGACGGCAATGAGGGATCTTGGCATTCAGCCGCTGAACAATCTCTTCCAGCCGTGCAGGCTTCGGCAGTTCACCGATGCGGCCTGCGCCCAACCCTTCGCATTGCGGATTCAGTGAAGGCACAATTGCTTGGCAATTCTGGAGCTCTAAGGCCTCTGCCAAGAGCGCGTTAATTCCCAGTCGTGCCGAGTCCCAAGCCGTGTGAGGAGAGTAAAGGGCAATACCATGCGAGGCCAGGTCCCAAAGCATCTTTCCGGGCAGGGTGTCGCTGGTGATCCGCGCCAAGGGTCTGAAGGGCAAAGGATGGTGTGAGATGATTAAATTTGCTTCAGACTCGATTGCTTCCTGCACGGTAGCCGGCGTCATGGTCAGGCAAGTCTGTATTTTGCCCACGGGCGCATGGCGACAACCTAGCAGCAGGCCGGTGTTGTCCCAATCCTCGCTGAGTTCCAAGGGGGCAACTTGCTGCATCCAATCCATGATTTCGGCGATTTTGGTCATGGCCCGATTTTAACATAGTCGGACGTCCGCGTAGGCTCGCCAACGAGCGTAGCGCTGTTACGGCCGATGGGTCACGTTGTACGCCGGAAGTTTGCAGAAACGCGGATCCGGCGGACGGGTAAGCCCAGATGTCGCCCAAGCCGCGATGTCAGTCAGACCCAGTGCCCTGGCAATTTGTCCAAGTGGGTTCGCGGAGGAACGCATCAAGGCAAACCGTGGATTTCCGGGTTCTTCCAACCATCAGAGCCACGACAAAACAGCGAGGGCCGGAACGCCGCGGCGCTGGTTCGCGAGCCTACTGTACCGATTTTTTCTTCGTATTTCGCGCCCTGTTCGGAGCCATCCGCAGCCAATATCATCGTGATATCACTTTGTTATCAGTCGATATCGGTTCCAATTGGGGCTTCTGAACCGCCTAAAGTGTGGCTTTTTGGGAAAGCTTGGAAAGGCTCGACTATGCAACAAGAAAAGAAATTTACCCCCATGTCCGGTTGGGGGCCGTTAGTGGTCGTAATTGGACTGCTGCTCGGTGCGATTGCGCTGTTTGTGACAACGATGGTCAATGCCGATTATATCCATGGCCTGTGGGTAGGTTGCGGTGTTGTCGGTTCAGCGATCCTCTTACTGGCAGGCGTTCTTGGCCTGTGCGGCTTCATGGCCATCGCGCCGAATCAGGCTCGCGTGCTGCTGCTGTTCGGAGATTACAAAGGCAGTGTGGTGCAGTCGGGCTTCTTTTGGGTCAACCCCTTCTTTAGCAAGAAGAAGATCTCCCTGCGAATACGCAATTTCGAGACGGGATCCACCACCACCCCAGAGAAAAAAGATGCGGCCGGTCAGGTCGTAACTCAGAAATCTCGCACGGCCGGGAGACCCTCCAAGGTGAACGATCGCGATGGTAACCCGATCGAGATCTCAGCCGTAGTCGTGTGGAAAGTCGTGGATACCGCAGAGGCCATGTTCGAGGTCGACGATTACGAAGATTTCGTGGCGGTGCAGAGCGAAGCCGCGCTGAGAAATCTGGCCTCCCGACATCCCTACGACAGTGAAGATCATGAGATCTCATTGCGGGGGAGTACTCAAGAAGTGTCGGATCAATTGCAGGCCGACATTCAGGAACGACTTGGGAAAGCGGGAGTGGAAGTGATCGAATCTCGCATCAGCCATTTGGCATACGCGTCGGAGATTGCCGCCGCCATGCTGCAGCGTCAGCAAGCCCAGGCCGTGGTTGCGGCGAGAACCAAGATCGTCGAGGGAGCCGTCGGCATGGTCCAAATGGCGCTGGATCACCTGGCCAAGGACAATGTGATTGAACTGGACGAGGAACGACGGGCCGCCATGGTATCCAATCTGTTGGTCGTGCTATGCAGCGATAAACATACGCAGCCTGTGATCAATACGGGAACGCTGTATTGATGCTGCAGCGATCCGAGGCCGTCTGCAGAGTAGACTCCCTGGCTCTACGCCGGGGAGCTTGCCATGGGAAAGCTGGCTAATCTTCAAGGAACATCATGTCTCGAATGATGACCTTATCAACGCGATTCAGCTTTCATTAATCACAGCCGGCTTCGCACGTGGATCCCGGAAGATCTGCGAATGTTATGGGGCAAGACGCCTATCCAACTTGTTGTTCGTGATGGAGCGGCGGCCGGATCGTCTCGCGTTCCGGTCTCCTTCCACGATCCGATGCGGGGAGAATTCTGGTGGTCAAACGCGACACCTTCCTTTTACGAATCGACCCCTCTGTACTGCTGGCAATTCGCAAATGGTCGGACGATGAAATGCGGAGCATCAATGGACAGATCGAGTATTTGCTTCGGCAAGCATTAAGAAAGGCCGGCAGACTCGATCAAGAGAGTGAGTCGCAGGATGGCGCAGCGGACGCTAGGAATCATTCTGGTAGATCGTCTGCAGAGGATTGATGGTTGGCCAAGTTGCTGGGAACGTAAGCACCGTCAACGCAACAAGGGGCCGAGCTATGCGCGACCCCTTGCTGATTTCGATTTGGTTTATGACCGGATGTGGAATATCCGCGACTAGAAGCTGTAGCTCAGGCCTAGGTCGATTCCTTGCATCCAAAAGCTGGTGTCGTTCAATAACGCGGTCGGACGACTTGCCGTTTGGACCAGGTCCACCGTACGGTCAATCTGTTCTCCCGCCATGGCTACCGAGGACCACATGACAAAGCTGTAACCGACAGTCGCTTGCAGATGGTCTGTAACGTGGTACCCCAGCTTCAACCCGAGTTCGGGAATGAAGGCAAAGGTGTTTTGCTCCAAACGACCGATGTTGCTGGTTTGCGTGAAAATACCGCCCTCAGTCGTGCTGCTGCTACCTTCGAAGGATTCGACGGTAAAGCCGCGGATGTCACTGGACTGAGACATGTTGCCGAAACTGATTTTCGCCAGAGTCGTCAGGCTCAGTCGGTTACGAATGACAGAACTCAACACACCAAGGTGTCCGCCGTTAAACTCGTTGTTGGTTTCGAACAGGTCGTTGGTGTCGAACACAGTTCCATTGGGGATCCCATTGCCGGTGAACAAGTCCACCGACGTGGTTTCCAATCCCAGCGAGCTGCGGATGCGGCTGTAGGTATAACCACCGATCAGGTCCACGCGATGATCCTTCGATCGCCCAAGCAAAATGCGAAGCGACGCTTCGGCTGTCAGCATGTTCAGATCGGAACGTGAGTAGACGCTGCCTTCGGAAACAGGCTCTCCGTTGGGAGCGGTGAAGGCCACCAGGTAAGCGTCCTCAAGCAAAAAGGCTGGATTGGCGTTGTAGAACGGAATTCCAATGGAGGTGCTTCCGTCGCTCGACTGGCGAAAGGTTTCTTCATCCTCGAAGTTACCGAAGACGCGGCCGCTTACGCCAAACTTTCCGCATTCGTCCAGCATCAGACCGCCCTCGATGCGGTAGCCGGGAAGAAGTCCCCAAGAGATACCGTCTTCGCCGCCGAGAACCGTGCTAACGCCAGGCACATCCAGTGCCGGGAACACGCCCTGGGCCGAGTTGGTGACTAGCGGTGGAGCCGAGTCAGCTTGGCTGAACCAAAGCAGAATTTCAGCCGAGAAGAACGCTCGACTTGCGTGTCTACCGGTGGCACACGCAGCCCCAACGCTGCAGCTGTCGCAACCGCCGCAATCGCCATCGCAGCTCGTCGACGAACTGACGTATTGCATTGCCGTCGGAGCGACTAGGCTGTTGTCTATGGCCGTCGCGTAATTTGGGGTAATCGTGTCCGACGCGCTGCTGCTATAGTCCGTCAGCTTCCGCGATCCGCTGCTTTGAACCGCGGTCGTGGAATCGGACAGCTT
>JANSWS010000600.1 GCA_024743355.1 bacterium | reverse complement strand
CGGCGATACTTAACGAGATAGCCGGCGGGACCATTGGGGCCATTATTCTGCTAGTGGTAATTGGCTTCTTCAAGAAAGCTACCTGAGCCAGTGCGAATTCGGTGTGACCATCGATCTTGTGCAAGTGCGATCTTGATTTAGTGCAGTAATTGGAAGGGCTGCGTATCCTCGGTACAACCGATTGAGATACGCAGCCCTTCATGACTTTGGCTTGCCCCTTTTCTTTCACCCCAATCCGCTGGCAGAGTCGAAGTGATTGCTGATCGCTTCGATCACCTTTGCGCTTGGTTTCCGCAGGCTGTCCGCGAAATCAAACGTATTCTTTGCGCTTAGAACGCCTTCATCTGGCAACCATGGTTCCGGCAGATGCTGTGGAAAAAAGCTCGCACTATCCGCCTGTGGGCAATAAATTGCGAGAGTGAGGGACCAAAAACCCATAGCTTGCGCAGTCGTTACAGGTGGATTGGCTGGAAACGGATTATCTTATCAATCGCTGTTTTGACTCAACTGTTTGCTGTCGATATGGGCGGCCGTCGCTTATGCTTCGACGGTGACTTTCGAACGCGTGACTTAAGGGAACGGCTTCAGCCGCAGACTTTGACGATTGGGGGGAAAGCAGGGGTTAGGCGATAAAATTGCCTAAACTCCATGTCTGCCATGGTTTACTACGCGGCTAAGTGCCCTGGCCAATCGTTTTTCAATGCGCAACTCGTTCTTATGGACGTAAAGTGCATTAGAACAATGACTTCCGTCAGAAAAACTTAAGAAAGCGGCCTAAACTACATTTGATAATCGGGCCTATCGTTGCCACAATGGGATTGCTGCAATGATCTCAGCATAGATCAGTCCGGCTAATGCGCAGGGAAGCTAGCAATAGGCGTTGGCGTTAACGACAGCAAAGCATTGGAAAGTGAGATGAAACGACTTCCCTGGCGGATTGTGTCAAGCATCTTGGGCTCTATGCCTATTTGCGCCGCGACCCTAATGGGTGTGGCTCACGGGCAGATTTGTGGACCGGCCTACACCGTCCAGCCACAGACCGTGATGGAGGAGCAGCTCGAGCAGAGACTTCGAGTCGTCTACGATACGGTCTATGAGGATCGGCAAGTTGTCACTCAGCGTCCGGTTTTGAAGACTCGGATGGAGACCCGCAAGTACACGGTCCGCACACCTGTGGTGGAAACCAGCACCGTCGAGGAGCGGTACAAGGTTCTGAAGCCGGTGACGACGCAAGAATGGATCGACCGCAGCTACGATGAAACGACGTATGTGACGGAGACTGCGGAACGCGAAGAGTCGTACACGACTTATCGTCCCGTGTTGGAAACCTCCTACCAGACACAAAGCTATGTCGTTCAACGGCCTGTGACTGAGACGCAGTTTCAAACGCGCCAGTACACGACCTATTCTCCGGTGACGACCTATCAAACGGCCACAGTCGACCAGGGGCAATATTACGCACAGCAATATTACCAGCCTGGTGATACCCGTTACAGTTTGCAATGGGTACCGCGGGGCTACAGCTCCAATATGTATGGGAGCAGCTATCGCCGTGGTGGGCTCGGATGGGTGCCCTACACCGGACCGGGCACTACCTATGCTCAACTGACATACCGGCCCAACCCAGTCCAGGTAGCTATTCCTCAAACGCAACTGGTTCCTCAGGTTCAACAGGAACAAGTGCCGGTACAAGTTACAAGGATGGAGAGCCAGGTTGTTCAGGAGCAAGTTCCTGTGACGCAAACTCGTATGGAGGCTGTTCAGGAGACACGCCGGGTTCCTTATTCTTTCCAGCGTCCCGTTACGCGTCGCGTTGAGCGCAAAGAACCGATTAGCACAACCCGCTATGTGGAAGAAGAAGTCATCCGTCCGAAGACGGTGCAGCGCACAACATACAAGTTGGAAACGGTGGAAAAGCAGGTGCCGGTACAGTTTTACGAGACTCAGGCGGTGACCAATACGGTTAAAGTGAAAAAGTTAGTGCCACGGTACGAACCCTATACGGTCCGTCGCCTGGTGCCTCGCACCGTTTACTCACCTGTCGTGTTGAGTTACTACGACGCCTATTCGGCACCGGTTACCGTCGAATCCAGCTATCCTACTCAGACGAGTTATCTTCCAGCCACCTCTTCTGCACCGACTACGGTGATGGCAGCTGAACCTGCTGCCGAGGCTGTGCCGGATATGGTTCCGCTACCGGAGTACTCGGAACAATATGAAAGCAAGAAGCCCGAAGTGAAGGATTCCGAGACCTCGGCCGAGACCGCTTCAGATGCCGAGATCAGCCCATCGGATTCGGAGGGCGATCTGCCTTCGAAACGTATGAGGCCCTACGAAGAGAGCAATGCCGAATCCTCAGAGTCCGAGTCGAATGCCGGCTTAGGTCTCTCAGGCTCCGATGGGTCGCGAGCCTGAGAGTCGACGCGTTCTGGTTTTGGAAAAGCTTGCTGGTGCTAATGCGGTAGGCATTGAAAGCGAATGCAACTGGGTTTTTCGAGACTGCGATAAACCGTGTGGGTTGCAAAGATGAAGTCCTCTTCATTAGCTTCGAAGATATTGGCCACATACTTTTGTGGGTTGCGGTCTACGAACGGAAACCAGCTGCTCTGTATCTGTATAATGATGCGGTGTCCTCGTGTGAAGGTATGCAGCACGTCGTGCAGTTCGAACTGGATGTTCTCGGCTTGATTCGGAATCATGGGTTTGGGATGTTCAAAGCCATCTCGGAAGCGGGTTCTCATTACTTGTCCGCGTACTAGTTGTTGTCGGCCGCTCTGAAAAGCATCTTCCGATTTTGCGGAACCTGGCACCGGCCGCCCTGGGTACTCATCGATTAACTTAACGACGACGTCTGCTGCCGAGCCCGTGGTACTGAACCACAAATCGGCTGTGAGTGGCCCGGCGATGGTTACGTCCTGTTCCAGCACTGGTGAGCGATAAACCAGAACGTCCGGGCGGCGAGCGGCAAATCGTTGATCTTCCGCCATGTAGTCTCGAGCCCATCGACTGGTGATCTCTGTTGTGTAGGGCACTGGCTTGGATGGATCGCTCGGATAATGATCTGCGAACTCCCCCAGAGAAGCAGCATCGGGAGTAGCAGCATCTGAGAGATCTTGCGGGGGCTCCTGCTGCAGTTGACCTTGTGGGTGCAAGTAAAGGGTTTTTTCCTCGAGTTCAGCTGGTGGCCAATGATCGAATCGTCGCCAACGGTTGGCTCCCGTCTCAAACACT
>JANSWS010000379.1 GCA_024743355.1 bacterium | reverse complement strand
TGCCTTCGGAGACATGATGATCCGTAATCCCAAGCGGATTGGACCATCGCTACCGGAACCCAGCGTTTTGGAGATGAATGAGTACATAGCGTCAGTTCGCCCGCAACTGTGGGATGGCCTGCGTCCTCCCTCCGCCCTATCTTCCGATGCCCTTAAATCACTTATCGACGACTATGTTGGCCTGGATGCGCGTGATGACGCGATTGCTTTAGGGGTCAGCTGCGAGGCATGTCACTTGGGTTGCCTGCAGCATGCGGAGGATGAAAAGAAAAAGCCGGCATTCACGGCTAGTTCACCTTATCTGCATTTGCTCCGTAATGCCCGCGGCGATAACGGCCGTTCCCAGCAGAATATCAATGCAATTTGCGCCCGTTGCCATACCGGGCAACGACCAACCTACGCGGCCGGAATGTCCACTTGGAATTCAACCGAGCATTCGGACGCCATGCGTGGGGCTTGCTATTCTCAACTGTCCTGCATCAAGTGTCATGACCCCCACGCGGCGACTGGAAAAGTCTGGCCCAAAACTCCCGAACAAGACGATGCATCGTGTATAGATTGCCATCAAGAATACACGCAACCCGAAGTGCGATTCGAGCACACCAAACATCCAGCCGGAAGTCCGGGAGATCGCTGCATGAATTGCCACATGCCGCAGATCAACGAAGGAATGCAAGATGTCGTGCGGACCCACACGATATTCTCTCCCACGCAAGCCGATATGATTCATGAGAATCAACCGAATGCCTGCAACCTCTGCCACCTCGACAAGAGCATCGAGTGGACAGTGAAGACCCTCGGTGAGTGGTATGCCGCCGAATTTGACCCGGGAAAGATCCAAGAAAACTACCCCAACCCCGATCAGGCAGTTGGGCTCGGCTGGCTGACAGGCAAGCATCAACCCACGCGATTGGTGGCCGCGGAGGCTTTCGCCAGGCAGCAAGCCCAATGGGGGCTGGCGGAATTGGTGGGAATGCTGAACGATCCCTACCTGCTGAATCGCCAATTTGCTCAGAAAGCGGTTGAATTGCTCACGCAAAGGAAGCTCGACGCGGAGGTCGGTTATTGGTATTACCAGGCGCCCTCGGAACGTGAGCCGCGTATCGCGATGCTGCGTAAACAACTCGGGCTGACCGCCTCGGGCGGTGACGAATAGCAAGCCACCCATGGAAGCCGACCAGAATAGGTGCCGGTGTCAATTGTGCCAAGGTAGATTGCGCCGGGGCAAACTATGCCGGGGTAAATTGTGCCAGACAGGCCTCTTTAGCTGTGCCCGCATCGCTACTGGATGGAAATGCGTTTTCGCATAAACTGTTCGCATATGACTTTGCAGGAGATTTCCAGACAGTGCCAGGGCCGTCCAAGGCTTGGTTGGGTATAGAGGGAGTGCGAGAAAGATGGGTGATCGCCGAAGAGTGGTCGTGACCGGGATGGGGATGGTCAATCCACTCGGAAATGACGTGGAAACAGTTTGGGAAGCTCTCCGCAAAGGTCGTAGCGGGGTGGGTTACATTTCGATCTTTGACGCCACGAATTATCCCACTCGCATCGCAGCCGAAGTTCGTGACTGGGACGTTTCCATGTGCGGCGAGGACCCTGCCTATTGGGAGAAACGTGGTCGGCACGCCAAGTTCGCAGCCGGTGCCGCCAAGCAAGCAGTTTCAGCCTCAGGTATCCTGGACGCAGTCGCCAACCGCGAGCGCATCGGCGTTTATTTTGGGGCGGGGGAGGGAAACCAGGATTTTGAGAATTTTACCCGCATGCTGGCGGCTGGGACGCAGAAAGAAGACGAGTTCAGCGTCGATGAATTCATGAAGTTAGGTCTGCAGATCCTGGACCCCGAAATTGAGCTCGAACAGGAGCCAAGCCTACCTTCGGCACATATTGCCAACATGCTCGACGTCCGCGGCCCGAATATCAATTGCCTGACCGCCTGCGCGGCAAGTAGTCAGGCGGTAGGTGAAGCCACGGAACTCATCCGCCGCGGCGATGTGGATGCAATGATTGCCGGCGGGACGCACAGCATGATTCATCCCTTTGGTTTGACCGGCTTTAGTTTGCTGACCGCGCTGTCCACCAACAATGACAATCCGCAAGGTGCGTCGCGTCCCTTCGACCGCCTGCGGGATGGGTTTGTACTCGGCGAAGGTTCCTCAGTCGTGATCCTGGAAGAGTTGGAGCATGCCAAGCGACGCGGAGCTCCGATACTGGGTGAGGTTTTGGGTTACGGCTGTACGGCGGATGCCTATCGCATCACGGATATCCATCCCGAGGGCAGGGGGGCAATCGGCTGCATGACGGCCGCTATTCAGGATGCGGGTCTGTCTCCCGATGACATCGGCTACGTCAACGCCCATGGAACCAGCACGTCGGTGAACGATAAAGTCGAAACAGTCGCCTGTAAGGCGGTGTTTGGAGAAAGAGCGTCGAAGGTGCCCGTTTCGAGTACGAAGAGCATGATGGGGCACTTGATTGCCGCGGCCGGTGTGACCGAGATGATTGTGTGCTTGCTGACTATTCGAGATCGTTGCCTACCTCCTACGATAAACTTGGAGAATCCGGATCCTGATTGCGATTTGGATTACGTTCCTGGTCAAGCACGAGAAGCCAACGTGCGGTTTGCATTGAACAATTCCTTTGGATTCGGTGGCCAGAACGTTACTTTGGCGGTTGGGGGCTTCGAAGGTTAAACAGCTCGCCGGAAGCGAAGAGAATCGCTTCAATTGCTCCATCAATATTTGCTATTTGAATCAGCCGAAGTGCGCAGTCGAAAGCACTTGAAGGAGTGACGTAGGATCGAAAGTCGCCGATGCGATCGATTGGTTATCAGGTCGAGGCGCTACGATCGCGGAGCGATCGGCGACAATGTCGAGAGTTGAAGCGCTCTAGAACTCGGGCCTCGGGAGATCGTCCGGACGCTAGACATAGAACCAGGCTCACGTGCAGCATCAAAAGGGTTTTATCATGCGGATCACAGCTAGCTGCTCAATTGTTGCGTGTACTTTGTCCGTGGCTGGCTTGAATGGGACAGAGCCGACAGAGGTTGGCAAGTCCCCGGTGTCTGCCGAACAGCAAGTGCCTGCAAAGGAACGCCAAGCCTTTCGCGGCCCGGTTGATTTAGTGTTGGCGAAGGACGGTTCTTGGGCGGCCACGGCGAACGAACTTTCCGGTACTGTATCGCTGATAGATCTGAGCAAGGGACGCATCGAAGATGAGCATGTATGCGGCGAGAAGCCTGGCTGCATTGTGCCGTTCGGCGATCGCGGATTCCTAGTCACCTGTCGCGACTCGGGAGAGCTTGTTCACTATCGAATCGACAGTAGACGACTGCGCGAAGTAGCGCGGATTCACGTGGGATATGAACCGCTGGGAATTGCTTCGAATGGAAAGCAAGTATTCGTTGGTTTGCAGGCCACTGGCGAGATTGCTGAAATCAATCTCGATGACCAACGCGTGACAAGAAAGTTTCCAGTGGGTGTCTGGCCTCGCTATCTGGACATTTCCGAAGATGGACAGCGTTTGGCGGTTGGATTGAGTGGCCAGAGCTGCATCGCGGTCGTAGATACCACGTCAGCAGAAATCCTGTATGAAGAGCCGCTAAGCGGAGGCATCAACATCGGGCACTTACGAATTTCAGCCGATGGCAGCCAGGTTTACTTCCCATGGATGATCTATCGTTCGAATCCCATTACCGATTTCGACATCCAACGGGGCTGGGTGTTAGCCAGCCGCATAGCTCGAATTCGCATGGACGGTCCAGCCTACCGGGAGGCAATTTCATTGGATGTTCCCCGCAAGGCTGTAGCAGATCCCTTTGGTCTGACGATTACAACTGACGAAACCAGGCTGGTTGTTTCCTCTTCGGGAACCCACGAATTGCTGGTTTATCGGCTGCCGGATCTTCCCTTCCAAGGCGCGGGCGGCCCGGGAGATTTGATCGATCCGCGTTTGCTGAAAGATCCCGATCTATTCTTTCGCATTGAGCTGGGCGGCCGCCCCATGGGCATGGAAAATGGTGCCGATGCCGACACGGTATGGGTCGCCAACCACTTGCGGGATAGTATTCAGCAGATTCGTCTCAGTGAAAGACGTGTTGTTCAAGAAATTTCACTGGGTTCAACACCGGAGGATGAAACGCAGAAGCAGGTGCATCAGGGAATGGCAATTTTCTATGATGCCCAACGTAGCCTGGATCAATGGTACAGCTGTCATTCCTGCCATTTGGACGGTGGAACCAATGCCAAAGCCATGGACACTTGGAATGATGGCAGTGAGTTGACCACCAAGACCGTGCTCCCACTCACAGGTGTGACTGAAACCGGCCCCTGGACCTGGCACGGCTGGCAACAAGATCTTGATGCATCCCTGGCAAATTCTTTTGTATCCACCATGCAAGGTCCGCCCGCACCGCCTGAGGACATTGCTGCTCTGAGGGCTTACCTATCCACCTTGCGCTTGCCAGCCAATCCTTTTGTTGGTGCCGATGGGGAATTGGATGAGTCTGCAGCCCGAGGCAAAATGCTGTTTGAACGCGAAGATGTGGGCTGCTCCCAGTGCCATTCCGGCGAACGATTCACAGATGGATTGATTCACGATGTTGGTTTGGCGGGTGAAAGAGACCAATACGAGGGTTACAATACGCCCAGCCTGCGAGGTGTTTATCGCAAGCCTCGCCTGCTGCACGATGGCCGTGCCAAGACACTCCAGGACGTCCTGCTCGAATGGCATCGGCCCCAGGACATCGGTGGAGGCGCTGAACTGAGCGAGCAAGAGCTGGCGGACTTAGTTGCCTACTTGAAAACGCTCTAAAGCAATATTGCTCAGGTTTACGGCTCGCATCCAGCCTGGATTTTGGGGTAGCGCCCGTTTCGGCAATTCAATGTCAACCTTATCCATGTCGGCTGGGCCACATGTGTCACTTGGTGGTAGGCGGCCGCCCTGCCGCTTGTCCGCCCAAGGATGGTTTGCGGCGCTCATTTTTGCCCGACAACACGCTTCATATTCTCGGAGTAATTCATGACACAGCAGATTTGCCGATGGGGAATCCTCGGGACCGCCGGCATCGCCAGAAAGAATTGGAAGGCAATTCGTTTGAGTGGCAACGCATGTGTCACAGCTGTAGCCAGTCGCAGTCAGAGTTCCGCGCAGCTTTTTATTGACGAATGCTCCGCACAAGTTCCGCCAGGTACGCAACCTGCGGCCTTGGGTTCCTACGAAGAGCTACTGCAGCGGGAAGACGTCGACGCGGTCTACATTCCGTTACCAACGGCTTTGCGACATGAATGGGTCATACGGGCGGCCGAGGCGGGAAAGCATGTGATGGGTGAGAAACCGGCTGCCCGCAATGCGAACGAAGTAAGGGAAATGCTGCATGCCTGCGAACAGAATCAGGTGCAATACATGGATGGTGTTATGTTCATGCACAGCCAGCGACTACCACTGATCCGCTCGCTATTGGAGCGGCAGGAAATTGGAACGATCCGTCGTATTGCAAGTCAGTTCTCTTTCGCCGGCGACCAGGAATTTCGCAGCTCCAACATCCGCACCCACAGTGAATTAGAGCCCTACGGCTGCTTGGGCGATTTGGGTTGGTACTGTTCCAGGATGTTTCTGTGGATTCTCGAAGGACAGTTGCCCAAGCAGGTCCGAGCCAGGATTTTGACTCCTTTGCAAGGTGAGCAGAGTCCGGGCTCAGTGCCCGGTGAGTTCTCGGCCGAACTCGAGTTCGAGAACGGAATTTCCGCTAGCTTTTACAACTCGTTCGTCACCGAGAATCAACAGTGGCTGCATGTCAGCGGGAGCGAAGGATATCTGCGGGTCGACGATTTTGTGCTGCCCTATCATGGCCCCGAGGTGGCGGTCTATGTGGGCCGCGACAAGTTCTCAGTCGACAACTGTGAATTTCATATGGAAAACCATCTGACCAGGCATGCGGTTCGGGAATACGATGCCAACGCAGTCGGTGCGCAAGAAGTGCAGATGATTCGTAAATTCTCCGAGTTGGTGAATACCGGACAACTGGATTCGAGTTGGCCTGAATGGACTCTCAAGACTCAGCGTGTATTGGATGCTTGTTTTGAGTCCGCCCAAAGCGACGGTGCACCTGTGGCATTGAGCTAGCGCATGAAAAACCCCGGAGCGATATCGGTCCGGGGTCTTGCTGATTCTGGTAACGAAAATGGACTCGCTATCAGTGCTCGACATCAGCCTTGCCAAACTAGGCTTGCCCGAGCACGTAATGTATGAAGCCCTTGATCTCCATATTGTGCCCCTTGGCATATTGGCCAACGGTCTGCTTGTCATCTTTGACAAATGGCTGCTCTAGCAAGGTCTTTTCAGCAAAGAATTGCTTGAGACGTCCTTCCACCATCTTGTCAACGATGCTTTCAGGCTTGCCTTCGTTCAGTGCTGCAGCACGCAGGATTTCGCGCTCCTTTTCGACTTCTGCGGGATCAAGATCTTCTTTGCTTAGAGCCTGAGGCCGCATTGCCGCGATGTGCATAGCGACATCTTTGGCAGCTGAATCCGAGCCACCGTCGACTTGGATCAGGACTCCCGCCACGGTGCCGCTATTGTGGAAGTAGCCCCCGCAAGCTCCATCGAATTTGGCCATCCGTCCAACTTCGAACTTCTCGCGAATTCGATTGAACAGTTCTGCCATTTGCTCTTTCAGCGTCACACCGCTCTTGGACGGGGATTCCAACGCCAACAGTTCATCTGCAGTTTTGATCTCGTCGGAAGACTTGGCCAAGGCTTCTGCCAAGTCTTCGGCCAGCTGCACGAATTCCTCGTTCTGCGTAACCGGAGCGCTTTCACACTTGAGTTCGACGATGGCGCCTTGCTGCTTGTCCAACCCCATGTAGAGTCCGAAGCGGCCAAAAGCGGTTTCGCGTGCAGCACGCTTATCGCCAAGCTTCTCACCCCGCTCACGGAGGATCTGTACCGCTCGCTCTTCGTCGCCTTCCGCCTCTGCCAAGGCCGACTTGCACTCCATCAGTGGTAGGCCAGTTCTTTCTCGAAAGGCTTTAACCTTTGCTGCTGTGATTTCTGCCATTTTGATGACTACTCCAACCGGTGATCAATGGTCATGGCGTCTAGATTGCAAAAACCAAACGCCAAAAAATTCGAAAAGTCCTTACGTGTGTGCGAAGCGGGTCTGACAACCCGCTGGCTTGATTCGTTCCAACGCCTGTGCTGATCGATGTGCATCAACCCGGGATCCACATGAACCCGAGATCGACGCGAACTCGGCATCGACGCGAACTCGGCATCGACGCGAACTCGGCATCGACGTCAATCCGACAGCGATCTGAATTTGGCGTTAAAACGACCTGCTTAAGCCCAAATTAATGGCTTGACGATCTGGAATGGCAAGAGGCAATCAAGCCTGTGCGGCTTGGGTATCCGCTGCTTCACCGCTAGCGGACTCTGCCTGACCTGCGGCAGAGCTGCCTTCAGCCCCTTCTTCTTGGGCCTTCTTCTGCAAGTCCGGATTCTCTGCCTTGCCCGCGATGATGGCGTTGGCCAATTGCTCCAGGATTAACTCGATGGAACGAATACCATCGTCATTACCGGGGATTGGAAGATCTACGGATTCCGGGTCGGAATCGGTATCGATCAAAGCCACGGTGGTGACCCCGAGCTTACGGGCTTCACGAATCGCGTTTCTCTCTTTGGTGGGATCGACGATAACCAAGCATTCGGGAATGCGAT
>JANSWS010000619.1 GCA_024743355.1 bacterium | reverse complement strand
AGCTTGCCATTGCTCGAGGCAAGCCAGACCGCGCCCAGACCGAACATTCTCTTTATCCTGGCCGATGATCTGGGCTGGAGTGATACGACTCTTTTCGGCACCACGGAGCTTTATCGAACTCCCAACATCGAGCGACTCGCGCGTCGAGGCATGCTTTTTACGCGCGCTTATTCAGCTAGCCCTTTGTGCTCGCCGACTCGAGCCAGCATTTTGACTGGCTTGAGCCCTGCCAGACACGGCATCACCGCCCCGCACGGCCATCTCCCACAGGAGCTGTTGTCCGCCGAGCCGGGCGCCACGGCGGCTTCGAATCAGAAGTCCATCCTGCCGAAATCGGCCACGCGCTTGAAGACTGAGTATCTGACTCTGGCGGAAACACTCAAACAAGCCGGATATGCGACGGGCCATTTTGGGAAATGGCATCTGGGGCCCGAACCTTTCTCTCCACTGGAACACGGATTCGACGTCGACCTACCCCACTGGAACGGTCCAGGCCCGGCAGGTGCGTACGTCGCGCCCTGGCGATTTCCAAACTTCCAACCGGATGCGGAAGCGCCCCATCAACACATCGAAGATCGAATGGCCAGCGAAGCTGTGCAGTTCATGCGTGAGCATCAGCACGTTCCCTTCTTCCTCAACTACTGGATGTTCAGCGTTCATGCGCCCTTCGACGCCAAAAGCGAGTTCATCGAAAAGTATCGGGGGCTGGTCGATCCCGAGGACGAACAACGCTGCCCAACTTATGCGGCCATGATCGAAAGCATGGACGATGCGGTAGGTACATTGCTGGACGCCTTGGACGAACTTGGAATTGCCGACAACACCCTAGTCATTTTTGCCTCCGACAACGGAGGCAATACCTATAGCGATATCGACGGAGAAGCCCCAACCAGCAATCGACCGCTGCGGGGAGGCAAGGCAACCGTGTACGAAGGGGGCATTCGAGGTCCGGCCGTGTTCGTCTGGCCGGAACAGATTCCTGCTGGCGAACGCAGCGATCAAGTCATCCAGAGCATGGACTACTACCCAACCATTTTGGAACTACTCGAGATCCCTCCGGCTACTGACCAGCAATTCGACGGCGTAAGTGTGGTGCCAGCCTTGCGAGGCGAAAAGCTGGAAAGGGATCACATATTCACATATTTTCCTCACAGCCCGCCCGTACCTGATTGGCTCCCACCTTCCATCGTTGTCCATCGCGGTGATTGGAAATTGATTCGTATCTTTTTCGGCGGTGAAGATGGAAGCCATCGCTGGAAGCTGTTTCGCTTGCCGGACGATATCGCAGAAGAACATGATTTGGCAGCGGAGCACCCGGAAGTGGTGTTGGAGATGGATCGCCTGATCGAAGAATTCCTGACCGAGACACAAGCCGTTCTGCCGCTTAGAAATCCTGATTTCGATCCGAGCACCTATGATGCCAGCCTGGAGGGGGTTTCCAGGCAGAATCGCGAATCACCGCAAGGATCGGCTGCAAAATCCAATGGAGATACGCTGGCAGGTTGGCGAGCTATTAAGAATTGTCGGCTTTCCATTCGCGAGAAAAGTTTGTGGATTGATTGTTTGGGGCCCGATCCACACTTGGACCATAACCTTGGTTCTGGACTACCAGCCGGAAAGTACTATCTGACCCTCAATATGAGCTCCAACGTTGATGGTGCCGCGCAGGTTTTCTGGAGCGAAGCGAACGCGATTCCGAAGTACTCCGAGCAAAGAAGCGTTTCGCTGCAAGTGGAAGGAGACAGCAACATTCGCAGTTATACGTATGAGCTGAATGCCAGCAAGCCACCGCAGTCGATTCGTCTGGATCCCCTCGGCGGTCCGGGACGCGTCAAGCTGAAATCACTCGAATTAAGGCAGGCGGATGGTAAAACGGTCTTTCGGGCTGCTTATGACCAGATACCTCGCAGCCAGAGTAGCGCCAGGTCTCGCATTCTGGAAAGTAGCCGTCGCCAATCGCGTCCCCCGACGCCCAAACCCTAGTAGACGTCGTTGGATTTCTGTCCATGGAGATGGCGAACTTGGCCTTCAACTCGCCCCTCAATTCCAACAAACCACCCGGCAGGCGGTACACATCTGGCTGACAGAGGTCTGAAAAGCGTCGGGAGGGTCGTCAGTCTCGATGAGCTGAATGGGATCTCAGCCCTATGATCGGCAGCGTTCTTGACAGTGTGGCAGCAAACCTCTGTTGCCCTCTGACCTCACCCGTGCCGTTGCGCTTGCCACGAACCACCCGGCAGGCGGTACGTACGGGCGGGTGTTCTCAAAGGCTTTCGCAGAGCGGAATGATGGGGCTGGTCGAGCGCAGCAATTCTTCGATTGTCACCTTGCTAAAGGCTAATTCCGTAGCGGCATAGGCTTTATCGAGTTCCGCGTGCAATGGGCAGAGTTTGTGGTGGGACTGAAGTCCCAGTGGACATTGGCGAATGCGTTCGATGGGATCCACCGCATTGATAACATCCAAAATCGTCAACCGCGCGGTCGGATGGCTGAGCTCGTAACCGCCACCGGGCCCCGGTCGCGAGTGCACCAGGCCAGCTGCTGCCAGAGATTGCAAGACACGCGTCAAATACCGCCGCGGTACTTTGGTTTCTTCCGCCAGAACGTCGGCCGAAATCGAAGATCCCTCTCGATTGCCCAAGCAGGCAACGGCTCGCAACGCATATTCGGCGGTTTTGGATATCATGGATTGACCAGACTTCTGAATATTCCGCTGAATATCTGCACCTTGACATGCAGATATTAGTTCTATACCCTAAGGTGTACATCTTCTAGTCTATCCCGATTGCCGAGGGCTGGCAATTGCTGCCAGTTAGGCTGGGCCATGTTTTTCACTTTCGCTTGCTGCTAATCGCCATGAGACACATCGACCTCCGATACCCGCTCGCGATGTTGGCCATGCTTTGTGTTGCACTTCCGGTGATGGCGCAACATGTATCGTACGAGCGGCCCCCGATCGATTATTTGAATACCGAAGTACATGACCCGGTCGCCGAACTGGCTCGCAAGGT
>JANSWS010000809.1 GCA_024743355.1 bacterium | reverse complement strand
CTCTCATTATCACCAATGGCGTCCAACAGCTCTGGATCAGAATTCTTCCACTTCAGTTTTCCGGTGTAGAGATCAATGGATGCGATGAACTTTCCGGGCGCATAGCAATAGATCTGGGAATCGTTCATGCACATCGCGCGGGCATCAAGAAAGTCTTCGTCGCGGTAATGCCACAATCGCTGGCGGGTGTTCAGATCTATCGCAATCAATGTACGGCCAAATCCGAAGGACGTCCTAGGATCCTCGTATTCATGGCCATCCCACATATCCCAAGGCCAATGGCCCAGTCCGCGACGCATCGACTTCTGCGTCTCAATCAACGATTCGGTATTGCCTACCATGGCATACAGTACACCCTGTCGCAGCGCCATCCATTTCCAGACTGGACCGTCACTGATGTGATCTTCCTTGGTAATTTTGATTTCGTCCACCAATTCGCCGCTCTCGCCATCGATGATCTTCAGCGATTTGTCATCACCCATATAGAGTGTGTCCTCGGTGGCAATCATCGTGTTGCGATGCAACATGAAGCCTTCCGTGAGAGATCTTCGCCAGAGTATGCTGCCGTTGTAAGCGTTAATGCATAGCAGCGTGTTGAGCATTTCATTCTGATTGGCCTTGTGAGCAATATGCCCCATAGCCTTATAGATCCGTCCTCCGGCAACCACAGTTTGTTCTGGCATCGGGCTAAATTTGGGGTAGCCGATAAACTGGGTGCGAAAGCTCCCACGCACCAGTTGATCCTCGGACTGCGGATTGTTATCCGGCCCATGGTAGGGATGACTCCAGGCGTCTGTCCCTTCCGGAACCGGTTTTGTCGTTCTCTGATTTCCTCGTATGGCAATCCCTCGCGGTCGCAGTACACGCAGCAGCTCGTTCTCCTGCAAAGCCGCGGCCTGGTCTGCTACTAACACGCGATCCGCGATGTTATCTGCCAAAAGGATCTCGGAAAAAGCTGCATGCTCAACGAATAAGCGGGTTCCTAATAGCCTCTCCGCGGCTGCCGCCTTGCGTATCGTCAAAGCCTCTTCCGGATCATCCACTTGCAGGAAAACGATGCACTCGGTTCCGCGGCACAGATCGAGTGCGAACTCCAGTTGCCCATCCGGCAAACCAATGAGAGCTACGATACCCTG
>JANSWS010000310.1 GCA_024743355.1 bacterium | reverse complement strand
CTCCAGCCGCTGTTGCCGATCCACTTCCAGCTTCAATGACCAGAGTGCATCGCGCGAAAGATTACCGGTTTCGTCTGCCCGGTAGCGAGCAATAAAGCTCGGCTGATATCCCTGTTCCAAGAGATCGGCCGCAACGCGAATTTGATCAGCCGATAGCCGTAGATGGCGGGCAATGCCGCTGAGATCGATCATGCAACTAAGAATTCTGTTTTCGCTCACCCAGCTAGCCCTTCGTGCGGCTCGCCCGGTTTGCAGGTTCAGTCGTCGTGGGGCAGGTTGCTACCACGTAGCTTTGGACTTCCCACCTCACCCTGATTCGTTATGGAAGAACTGCGCGAATCTATGCAAGCTATCATGGGTTGTCAAGCTTCCCCCCATCAAAAGCATGTCGAATCCTTCCAATCAAGATCTCGCGCGTTGACTCGGATTCGCTCCCATCACCCCAAAATTTTCCCTTGAGCAAATGCTGGCATTTGCTGAACTGGGCCTGCAAACTGCGGATCCATGTCCATAACTGACTTGCCAACGCTGTCTCTGCTCGTGTCTTTTGATCGCGTTTCACCAAATCTTGTGTGGAGTCGAAATCGATTGCATCCAGAACTGAAAAGCAAAAGACTTCAGCTCGCTTACTAACTCAGCTCCCTGACAGCTTGGGTAGATCGTCGATAGCGGCCGATCAGCGCCTGCCTTACCACGCAGCCCAACACCCCAAATCTCCCGGCTCACCCAGACCCCCAGCGTGCATTCCGCCGACGAAGGGGATGCGGGTGCTTATGCAAACGAAATGGCAGCCACGACGGCCAGTTATCGAGACCTTAGAGAAGGGCAGGGGGCAAAGCATCCGCCTGGCTAGAACTTATTCCGAATCGCTGACAGGTCAGCCACTCCCGACATTGCGATGCTCGCATCGCGTCGATCTCCGAGCGGTGCCGCAACTTAAAGGGCAGGCACGCCAACAGGGCCTTCCCTGATGAACGGCTTCCCCTAAACCTCCAACCCGAAAAGACGGCGCATTTTGGCTAATCGGCAAGGTCAACCATGCCGATAAAAGCTGTCAGACAGGCATGCTGCAGCTGTCCTGCGCGAGGAAAACAAGCGATCGGAATCCCAACGTTCGAACGATGAGTGTTTGAAAGTCGCCTTTCGCTCCGCGAAAGTAGCGTTCTTTGAGCAACATTCGCGGAGCGCGAGGCGATCGCTTTTGATCGAACGAACCTTATACAACCGCCAAATGAATCATGGAGGATTCATGTCCGCGCCAGAGAACATTCGCCAACAGCTCACGACTCGGGCCTGCCACTCTGAGAAGGAGAATTCGATTCGCGTTGCCGCCGGCGAAACGCTGGCACTGCTGCTGCACGCCGCCCGCACAAATCGTGCTTGGCTGAATGATTTCGCCGAGGAAACAATTGAGATTTCCCAGGACATGTACGAAGTATTGCTAGCTTACAAGCGCATCGCATTGGAAGACAACGCTCGTGCCGCTTAGTCATACCGCGGCTTAGTCACAGCGCCGCGCAGCCTGCATGGAGACTCTTGCCGCCGAGACTTGTTGAGACGTCGCGAGCTAGTACCCGAATTATTCAGGGTCCGAACCTCCAAACAGTCACTGCAGACGAAGCGCAAGTGCGCTGTCAAAAGCTGGTGCTGAAATGGGCATGCCGGCTCATTGTTTTTCGAATACCAGGACGTGGTAACGAAAGTTCCTGCGATACAAGCCGAGAGCAATCGTGAATGCCGAGGCTCTCAGATGATTCCATTGCCAAGGTGTTACCTCGCGGCGCCACATGAGTTTCAAAAAGTGAATCACGGACAGGTGTGCTGCATGCATCGCCGAGGGGCCCAATCTCCAGCCGCATTCAAATTCTTCAATAAGCTTCAGTTGCCCGTTGCCTGTCCACTGCCGGCCAAGATCGATTTCGTGAAACATCGGCACGGCCCAATTGTGGGCGACTGTTTCCACGACGTACTTGAAGACTTTGGATGTTTCTTGCAGCGGTCTCGCCAAGTAGCCATCGGTTGAAACCAGCCGCGCGCCTGGCTTGAGCGTACGCGCCGCCTCCGCCAGGGCAGTTTCGGGGCGGGTACTATGGCACAAGCTCTCCAGGTAGAAGGCTCCGTCTAATTGCCGATCTTCGAAAGGCAAGTGATGGTAATCACCGCAATAGTAGGTGACCCGTTCATCGCGATGCTTGCTTTTGGCAGCCGCAACCTGTCCGGGAGAAACGGTCATCGCGTGGAATTCTAAATGGGGATGAAGTCGGCTCCCATGGCGTGAGACTCCGCCTACGCCGCATCCCAAATCCGCGATCGCGCCGGAGCTCATTTCTTCCAGTCGCAGGCGACTGAAGACCAGGCGGTTCATTTCCTCAAGCATCGGCTTGCGGCGAAAGGGATTCAGCCAGGGCCTCCAGTATCCGTAATGAAGGTAGCCTTCCTTACTCCAAACCTCGTAGTCATCTACCGTGTCGTTGTAATAGTCTGGGATCGACTCCTGCTGTTCGCCATCCACGGCAATTGGATCCGATGTCATGTTGTATTCCACTCCCAGACGTGAGTCATCGGCCTGTATCGCCCCTGACAAAAGAAGTCGCTCGCTGCCCACAAAGCTTGCTGATCGCGGCCGCAGAAGCGGAAATCGGGAATCGCTCCTAGCGTGCCTAATCCATGTCCAAAGTCGCCAATCTCCAAGCCCGCCTTGCATCAAGAGTTAGCTCGTGGCGCGACCAGCAACTGGACCACTCAAGATCGTTCGATCTACAACAGTCGTCATGCTTCGACAAATCAGCGGAAAAACGCCACTTTCGCCGAGCGAAGGGCTACCGTCGGACAGTCGTTGATCGAACGTCGCTTAGAGAGTAATCCATCGCGGGCCTATCAAGAAGCCCGCATGCCGCGACAAAGATTCACCGGAAACACAGTGAGCCGACAGACTCAGTTCGCCGGGGCTTGGGCTTGAATCGCCCGGTAGAGCTGGGCCAACTCAGCCTTCAGTTTCTGAAGGTCGCCTTTGGCATCTTGCAGAGCAGTCGTCACTACTTCCACTTCTTTACTGTAGTTTTCCAGATCTTGTGTCAGCTTCTGATTCTCAACCTGCTCGATGCTGATCAGCTCTTGACCACGTGCATTGGCCTGATTCAACAATTCCGTTTCGCGATTGAAAACATCGATACGCTCCTGAACATCGTTCAGCCGTACGTCCTGGTTGTTGAAGGCCTGCTCGTAGTCGTTGAGTGGCCTGACGAAGTACCGCTCCACCAACTCGGCGGTACCGTTTGCGATCAGCGGTCGGGCGGCGGCCTCGGTCAGCAGAATGAGATCATTCTCTTTCAGCTCCACGGTGCTGTTCTCGGTTTCTTCATCTTGCCGCTTCAAACGGGCATCGATGCTGCGACCGGTCGCGTCAAAATAACCGCGTTCGGTGGCATTGGCACTTTCTTGACTATCGACGTCCAGCGAATAGTTCTTCTTGAGACGCACTTGGACCCAAACGCTGTCAGCCGGATCGCCATCCTGTGCCTTTTGGCCGTCGCGCAAATACGATTGAAGGACACGCTCTTGCCGTCCATTTTCCATCGGAACGTTGGCCAGCAAATCTGCCAGCGTTTCCGCATCCATACGACCGAATACCTCTTCCTCCGACGGTTGTGAACCCGGAGCGGCAAACGCCAGGTGACCATCAATTGGCATAAGCTCATAAAGTGCCCAGGAGGATGCCGCGCCGCTTTGAATGAACTGGATCTGGGCTTGAGAAAGCTGCAGTGTTGGCTCAAGGGTCACGGCACCATCCTGACTCTGAACCACCGTGAACTCACCCAGATAGAAACTCGGAATCGCTCGCCCCTCTTCGTTGACTTCCTCCGCAAAGGAATAAACAACCAGATCTACCGGCAGGCTCTCGCTGGTAATGGACTCGCTTGCCGCACCTTCTGCGGGGTCGACCGCTAAATCGTCGACTGCCTGCGTATCCTCGGCTGACAGTTCGAGCTGGAAGGACGAGTCCGCTGTTTGCAGCAAGGTGACACCTCGCCATACGCGGCCACGATCGCTCGTCATCCGTTGTAGCTCGCTCTTGGCCGGTACAACGGCGTCGTAATTTAAAGTATCAAAGGGCCCCCAACGCAATTGTTGGGTCTGCTCGACAGCATTCCTTGCTCGGTCCTGCTGCTTCGCCGCCTGCTCCGTGAACCGCACACGCGTGGCCTGAACGCCAGCCGAAAATACCATGAAAACCCAGCACTCGATGAACAGCGTGCACAGTAGAAGCGTGTGCAAAATTCCCCAGCCGCGAGCAGTCTTCACAATCAGGTAGATGAAGGCGATCAGCGCGATTAGCAGCACAACAAGAATCAGGATTCCACCAAGACTCATGGTCGACTTCACTTCCTAAAATGAGCTGAGCAGACAAGATAGTCAGATTGCGCAAAACGATGAGGCGACCGCCGGTAGTACGTAGATCCCCCCAGCCGACGCATGGCACGCAAACTTTTTAAAACCTCACGGCACTACAGTTTAGTTGCTTGACTCAGGTTTTTGTAATAAATGCGGGCTTCTTTTGCCCTGAATCGGCCACCAAACCACCCCTCAAGGGGGCTCGCCAGCCTCACGAACCGGCCATCTGGTAAAAACCGGTAATCTGCGGCAATTGGTGCGGACTGGAAATTTGCTTTGAAGGGCAAAAGCGGTGCAATCCGAATCTGACTGATGAGTTTGACTCTTGATGGCGGCCGTGTCTGATCCTCGCACTGGCTGCCGAGTCGCCCACCCCGCAGCAGAGCTAGGACGCCGCAATGAAAACCACGGACGCTTCGCGCCACGCACGACTCGGAAATCTAGCCGCAAAGTTTCGACGAGCGATTCGAGGCATCGGTATCGCCGCGACGGTTGGAAGCTGTTTGTTGACGTGGTCTGGATGCACACGCAACAAATACCGGGCGAAGACCGACCGCGAAATCTACTATTTGCTCGACGAAAAGCGTGGTCAAAGCTGCGAGCAGGGCGCGGACATCATCCGCATCGAGGTTGATCCTCGCAGCCGTATGTTCGATCCGTTCAATCCCGATCGTCCGCCGATGCCGGAGGATGACCCGCAAGCGAACCGCTTCATGCAATGCGTCGACAAGAAGAAGGGCTACCCGCTATGGGAGGCCAACGGTCGCACCAACATTGTTGAGAATCCGCAATGGTGGAACTACCTGCCATTAGATGAGCGCGGTGTGCTGGTCTTGGATCTGGATGATGCGGTTCGCATTGGCTTGCTACATTCGCCGGACTACCAGCGCAATTTGGAAACCATGTATCTCTCGGCGCTGGACGTCAGTATTGAAAGATTTCGCTTCGACTCACAGTTTTTCTATTCGCGTGGTTTCAACTACGTGAGGAACGGAGTTCTGCGCGGGGACACGACGGTTGTGCGTGGCGGTCCCAATAGCGCTTCGATGAGCAAGCGGTTTGCCGCCGGGGGAACGCTCATTGCCGATTTTGCCAACTCGTTGACCTGGCAAATTGCCGGTCCCGACAACTTTACGGCACCTTCGCTGTTGAGTTTCACTTTCATACAGCCGCTCTTGCGTGGTGGCGGGCGTGACGTGGTCCTGGAAAGACTCACTCTTGCCGAGCGAGCATTGCTGACCAACGTAAGAGCCTTCGAACGCTATCGACGTGGTTTTTACACTGAGATTGCCACGGGTGCTGGGGCTGACACCACCCCCAGCCGTCAGGGTGGTGCTTTCGGTGGTGCGGGGCTCGGTGGCTTTGACGCCCTCGGTACCGTCTTTGCCAATGCCGGAGGCGGCGGCTTTGGAGGTGGAGGCGGAGCCGTGCAAAATGCCAGCGGCTACATCGGTCTGCTTCAGGATCAATTGAATATCGAGAACCAAAAGGAAACCATCACGCGGCTGCAAGACATCTACCTGCAGTATGAAGATAGCTATCGCGAGCTACTGCTGACGATGCCTACCACGCAGACAGAAATTCCACAACAACAACTGCAGGTGGCGCAGGCGCTGCAAGAAGTCTACCAAGCTCAGTCGACGCTGTTGAATTTGCAGACTGCTTATGAACAGCAATTGGATGGGTTCAAGCGGACATTGGGCTTACCTCCCTATCTGTGCATCGAAATCAAAGGAGAATTGCTCGATCGCTTTCAGTTGATTTCCATCGACCTCAGAAATCGAAGAACCCAGCTTTCCAATTTCCGAGCCTACATCGGACAAAGCAATTCCAGGATTCTGTCACAGACCAAGACCGAGCGCGATTTAGAGACAGGCGAATCCTATCGAACCATTGGCGTCGAACCCGAGGTCGTTCAAGAACTCAGCGAATTGGCAAAACGGGTTCAACCCGCATACCAAGTCTTGGATGAAATTCTGACATCCGATGTCCCGTTGGTTCGGGCTGACATTGAGTATCTGAAGAGTGTGATACCCGAACGCCGCAGACAATTGAGTCGCCTGAAAGATATTGCGGACCGTGAACGCGGCATGGTCTGCAGCCTGTTGCCTTTGGGTGACTTCAATACGACGTTTCTAGAGGGTGAAGGTCTTGAATCCCTGCCCGATGAACTAACTGCAGAGCTTGATACTCTGGTTGGCAAAATAGAAGCCCAGGAGTCGGAACTGCAGACACTGGCTCAATCGATTGATGCTACCCTTCGCAACATGGATGGATTCGCCAGCGATCGCGAGCGTTTTGATCACATCAGCACCGAGATCCTACTGGCTTCGCAGGACTTAATCGCAGCCATTAACGAAAGCGTATTGGCTATCCAACTGGTACAAGCCCGAGCTCGAAATCAATCGGCGGTGCTGCCCGAGATCGACTTGGCACCACGCGATGCGTTAGAGATTGCCCGCCAGAATCGCCGAGACTGGCTTATTCGCAAAGCCGCTTTGGTTGACACCTGGCGGCGAATCGAGTTCGTGGCGGATGACCTTGAAAGCGTGTTGGACGTGACCTTCAGCGGTGCTGTTGGAAACCTGAACAGCGATAATCCCTTCGGATTCTTCGGCAACGACGGCACATTGAGGGCCGGACTCGTTTGGGACGCACCGATTACGCGTATCCAGGAACGCAACAACTACCGTCAAATTCTTATTCAGTTCCAACAGGCTCGACGCGCCTTCTACCAATATGAAGACGGGGTTTGGACAAGCTTGAGAACAACCCTTCGTCAGGCTCGCCAGTCGCAACTTGATTTTGAGATCCAGCGCTTCGCGGTTCAAAACGCGGCGCTTCAAATCAGCGTCAACGAAGATATCAGACAGATCAATGAAACGCTGGGTCAAGGCTCCGGTGCCACCGCTGCTCGAGATGCTGTACAAGGCATTAATGCGTTTCTAAACACACAGAGTCAATTGATCGGTTTGTACTCGACTTTCGAATCCCGTCGTCGAGTCTTGGACCGAGACTTGGGTACGATGCAGATAGACGCTGAAGGTCTGTGGATTGATCCAGGCCCCATTACTCTGGAGACCGTTGGCGGCGGTTTCAGTCAGGCAGTCCGCAATTACGGCCTCACACCCGAGGAAATCATGCGCGCGGACGCGGAAGAACTCGCCTGTCCGCCGATCGAGATCGTTCCCTCGGATCGCATCCCTGTGTCCGAAGACGACGATTCCGCCATCATTGGCGCACCGGCCATTGAAGCGCCGCTGGACAACGGGGTACAGAAGAGACGAATGTCACCATTTCAGCCGGTCAGCTACGTTCCGAGCCGCGCTTCCGTCGCTGCCACGCAGGCGCAACCCGCGACCCAGCAGCCAGCAACCCAGCAGCCAGCAACCCAGCAGCCAGCAACCCAGCAGCCAGCAATCCAGCAGCCAGCTGCTACATTCTTTACGGGTGACGCGACACTCAACCGGTCCGGTCGAATAGCACCGCGTGGAACGCAGACCACGACCTCCATGGACTTCATGGGGTTGCCAACGGTACCCAGCCAGCGCTGATTGCGATATTAGCACCGGCCCCTCGAATAACGTCTTTACGTTACTCGTCGAAACCGAAGGCACAGGCTAAGATGTAGCTCAAAATGGGCCGTCTTTGCACGTGTGCCTACGATGGTGCTTTTGATATTGCCGTCGATTGGCCTTGGAAAGGCGGGGGGGCAGGTAGCGAGTAGTTTGCCGCGGTTGGGGCATGACTCATCCGTGGGTTTCGATAGATTGCGGTGCGGTGTGAAAACTCTCTTGAGTGAAGAGCGTTTGCGTGAAGGCGTAGACGAATTGGCACGACAGGTTGCGGCTCACTATGGCGATCGTCCGCTGACGATCGTGGCCGTCATGACGGGCAGCCTGGTATTGCTGGCGGATTTGATCCGTCGCTTGCACATGCCCATTCGAGTCAGTCTGATACAAGCCAGCAGCTACCGCGGTGGAACCGAACCCGGAGAACTGCATCTGCGCGACGACATGATGCTCGACGTTCGTGATCGCGATGTGCTGGTGGTCGATGACATTTTCGACACTGGAAAGACTCTGGAGGATGTCCTAATCTGCATCCAGCAAATGCAGCCCAACAGCTTATCCAGTGCCGTTCTATTGCATAAAGAGGGTCGCCAGGTAGTCAGCACACAGCCGGATTTTGTTGCCTTCCGCATTCCGGATGAGTTTGTGGTTGGATACGGCCTCGACTATCGGGATCTCTATCGGAACTTGCCCTACCTGGCCGTTCTCGAAGAGAGCGATATATCTGCTCAGTCTTTTTAGCGGTAGTGAGATGAGCATTTCACTGACGCCCGCCCGCAAGAGAATCCTGGTCATCAAGCGCGACTTCTGGCCACACATGTCCGATGCAACTTTGCGGCTGCTGACCTGGTGTCATATCTGGGCCGAACAGGGAATCGACGTCAGTGTATTAACCAACCGACCCGGCAAGCACTGGCCTGCGCAGATCACCATCAACCGACTGCAGGTATTCCGCGTTGACGGCGGCAATGGTAATCCGCTGCGGAACATGCGTTTCGGTCGCAACGTAAAGAGCTGGATTCAGTCCGCCGAACGCGATTTTGATCTGATTTACTTTGACGAACCCTCGGATCTAGCCACGCAACTGCTGACCTCGCTCTCCGATTCCATAGCACCGGCCACGGTTCTGCGGTATGCGGTCCAGTCGAGAATTTCATCGCCGGCCCGCGGGTGGCCAGCCGTTCGAGCCGGACTGTTGAGCAACAAGAATCTGATCGCGGCCTGCCAAAAAGCTACGGCAGTATTGGTTCCCGATGCCATATCTCATCAGCAACTGTTGTCGGAGGGGCTGGTGGATGCGAACATAATCCGTGGTGAATTGACCATTCCCAAGAGAATTGACCGCAATATCGGCAATCGTCGAGAAGCCCGACGCCTACTTGCGGAAGCAAATCACGACCTGTTTACTCGTGCCAGCGACCGGATCGTGCTTTGCCCAAGCGACGATGCGGATGCATGGAATTTGGACTTGTTGGTGAATGCCGTTGGCCCCTTGAGCGATGTACATCGAAATCTGCGAGTATGGATGCTGGGCGATGGCCAAGGCCGCGTCTACGATCGGATACGGCAGCAAGGCTGGCATCACGCGCTGATCCAGCCAGGCGTATTCACCGACCTGGAGCCGCTGATTCAGGCAGCTGATTTGTGTGTCTTTCCCGGCATGGGCAGCGGACTATCATGGCTGATGCCAAGCTGTATGGTAAGCGGTCTACCCATGCTGGCGGCCGACTCGAAGCAAACCCGATCTATCTTCGACGGCTTGCCGCCCGAGTTGCTGTTTGAAGCCAACAGTGCAGGGGACCTGCATCAACGACTAGTGCTTTGGTTGAGGGACCCCACGCGATTTGAGAAGGCAACGCTCGAAATGCAAAATCGCCTCACCGCAAAGGCGGCGCAAAGAAATTCGGAATGCGATCGAATACTGTCCCTCATTCAGGCGAAGTTCGCACCTACCTAATTCACTCATGACAGTACCGCGAATCAAAGTTGCTCACAT
>JANSWS010000185.1 GCA_024743355.1 bacterium | reverse complement strand
TATCTCTGCCAGGAGCTGTGCGTCGAGCGCCCACACGTAGTTGGCCAAAAGAAAGATTCCAAAGACCACGGAGCTCAAGACGACAAACCAGCCCCATACGAGGCCGACTCGTCTCCGATAACAAAGCAACCCGCCCCAAACAAGCAGGGGTAACGCGAACCAAGAAAACAGGAAGAAAGTGGGGGACATCTAATTCGACTTTTTGAATAACGGCGGCAATCCACCGCTGGCGGCTGTTGCTTGCTCTTCAAAATAATGCAGCTACCGCGAATCGGTCGCCTTGCTTGATAAGCCGGCTATCGTACTGTGTCCTACGCAGCTGCTGCAACGGGTTGAACGATCGGCAGCAAGTAATTCATTTTCCTGCCCGCCATCTTCCTGCCCGCCATCTTCCTGCCATTTCTTCTTGGTTCCTCATCAGACCCTGGAAGGTTGACATCATTCAAGGAAGGGCCCTTCTCTTACGGATAGTAGCAGTGAAGTCCACGACACCAATACTCGAATCGGGAGCAATCACGAAGTCCACTACGGACTTTTTACGCACCTTGACGGCAACGGCGTAGTCAACTCCATGCTCGTCCATGACCGTAGAGTAAACAGTCTCTCCATCGACAATGATGATCGCTCGGCATTCTCCGCTCCAGTTGGCACCCCAAGGCATGGTTTTCCCCGCGTGGCCCGATATCGTAACGATCCCGCTCGCGTGGCAGATCCATCTTCTCACAGCCCACTGCTCGGCCGCCGCGTAATCGCCCAGTTGAGTACGACTGTTCGCATGTCCTCCGTGAGCCCAAATTGAGGTGTAAAACCGTCCGTCTTCGAGAAACCAAAGCTCACCAGTGATGAAATCCTTGTGTTCACTCAAGCCATTTCGGACATCCTTACCAAAATGTGTGAGCAACTTGAAATCGGCAGTCTGGTCGTATTTGCCATCGCGATCAAGCGAGCGGTCCCAAAATCCGTAATACCACCCGTTTTTGCCCTGTTCACCGCTGAACTCGGTGACTGAATTGGCGATGACAGGCTCGGGGTCTACGGCCAGCATTTGACCATAGCTGCAAACCGGGGAAAGCAAGACTGCGAATGCTATCAGCCTTACCCCGGATGCATAGTAATCATGGAACATGGCTTCTCAATGCTTGGTTTGTCTTGGATTCATCGAACGCATCATCCATCCTACGGTACTGGCATTACCTCGGTTCGGGGCTCGTGTTCGTGTTCAGCACCGCGGGCTGGAAATCTATCTCAACATGATGCACCGCGAGGGATTCGATCTAAAACGGCCTTGATAACTTGGCGAACGATTCCGCGCGGGATAGTCCAAGCGTATTCTCTATAACGATTCGGTGCGCCCGAGCATTCTACGGAAGATTCGACAGGTTCACATAACATCGAGCAAGATGCTGTTTACGGTAAGCCGTGCTTCCGTTGAAAGAATCTACGGCTGCCCAAGGAAGCTCGGGCCGATCAATCTTTAGTGGCAGAGGAGGCAGCGAGGGCGTTCACCGCCCGAGGACGAGGCTGCTGCGGCTGCGGTAGGCCAAACATCTCCACCTGTTTCTGGCGAATGTACTGTAGCTTTGCCGAGCGATGTTCGGCTCTTCTGGCAACCAGCAGATGCATGTTGGCTTGTTGCCGCTGGTACTGGTTGGCAAATTGAGCACGCCGCTCGGCATTCAGGGCTGCGTTGTAGGGGGCCGCACTGCCAGGCGTCGAGTAGTCGGCAAACGAACCGTAGGGGGCATAAGAGTAGAACGAGGCTCGGCTGGGAGCGCATGAGCATGAAGGTACGATGGGCGCCACGCGGTAGTTGTATGCCATGTCCGAGAGCGAGTACTCTTGAGCGGACACGGCGGACGTTGCTGCGAAGATTAGGAAGGCGGCAAGAAATCTCTTCATCGTTAGCTCCAGTCGCAACCATGCCTGACTCAACGTACTCTGGGCATCATAGAAAAGTTTTAAGAGTCCCGCAATTGTTCGATCTCCACGCTGCCTTGATCTTGCCAGAGCTTCACGGCGACGATCTCGGAAACATGGCTATCTTCGTGATCCGACAAGGCATCGAGCACCGCCTTGATCAGGTTGTCGATGTCCGGCCGCTTGCCGTGGTAGCTCCCTCTGAGTGACTCTCGCCGCTTTCCGGACCAGTTTGCGGGCATCGGCATGTTGAACACCATCCGCATCCGCTTGGAAAGCTGGGCACCGCTCGCCCGCAAGCAGTCGCAGTAGACGCGATATCGCAGCACGCAGGCACGTTGCTTCCAGCGGTCGCTGCGAGTCATCCTGGGCTTGGGGACCGGATCGACGGGAATCACGATGCGATTTGCGGATTGCTGGCATTGCTCTCCCGGCTGCGTTCGCTCCATCTCAGGCCACCTCCTGGTTCTTGGGAGGAGGAGGCGGCGGTACCAGTCTCCTTAGCTGGCTCCATTCGCCGTACTTGGCTGACTTGCAGGCGTTGCGGATGGCTGTCTGGATGTAGGACTTAAACTTGGAAACCTGGCCGCCGCGAATCTTGTCGGCGATCTCCTCGCACAGGTCCGGTTCGACCAGCACGCTGACGCAGGCTACCTGCCAGATGAACTCTCGGTCGAGCACCCGACCGGCAACGCTGCCCAGTCGGCTGGCATTGCGTCGGATCGAATCCGAATCCAATCCTCGGAAAATCTCTCTGAGATCATCATCATCTAGATGGTTAGGTTGGGTTAGGTTAGGTGGTCCGTTACCAGGTAACGGACCAGGTCCAGTACCAGGTCCAGAACTAGGTAACGGACCTGCCCCCGTACTAGGTCCGGGACCAGGTTGAAAGCGGCCTGGATTTTCGGATCGGCTGGAAATTCCTTTGAGCCAGTTGGGACAATGCTGCTCCCAGTCGTGAATCGACAACCTCTCCACACCGCTTTCGGATGTCTCGCGGTCCAGCCAGCGAGTCTCCACCAGTGCCTCAATCAACTCTGAGGGATCGCCGGGATATTCGATCCATCCTGCCAACTCGAGAGCCGTGAACTTGCTCAGATCGCCGTCTCGCGCGTTGATTTGCGCGAACAGCCATAAGCTCTCCAGATAGCCGACCACGTGGCACAACGGAGCCTGCAGACGTTTTTGCAGGGCTTTGAATTTGACCAAAGTGATCGTCTGGTGCTTCACCGGTTATCCTCCGAAATGCGGCACCGCCAGCCGCTGCAAAAAAAAAGATGGCCGGACAAGGACCATTTCTTGACCGGCCAGGCTAATGAGCAGAAAGCCGCCCCGAGCGACGAGCATGCCCGGAGCGGCAAAGACGCCAGCCCGTTCTGGCGACTTATTTCGCGAAGCCGTTCTCATCGAACGTGCTTTGGTCCTCGAGCCGTTCCGCCGTGCTCTCCAAGCCTTCGTCATCGTTGTCCGCGAAGCATGGCAACGCCGCCCCGGTCAGATGCTCGAACAGACGACGCAACAGCTTGCTCTCCGCCTTGCCGCGGTGCAGATCGGGTGAGTCTGTGTCGTAGGCCTTCAGCACAATGCGGCCGTCGCATTCCTCTTTGTTGCGAAAGTCCAAGGCTCCGACATCGCCCCGATACTGGTACTCGACGCGTCCGTCGATGTACACGTAACCCTTGCGGACCGACGCGTCGGGCACGCCGATGTGGCACTGATACCTGACGTTCATCTCCCGCAGGAATCGTTTGTAGGCCTCCTTGTTGGCGTAAACGCCCTTGGCGATGACCGTGAACTCGTTCCCGCGAAAACGCAGTCCCTTCATCGCCGCGTCGATCATGCAGTCCACCACTTCCTGGTCGTTCAGATCCTTGATCCCGCCGCGATGAGCCACCGAGTAGCCGCGTTTTGTGTTGGCCAGTTGGCGGAAGATGGTCACGATACCAGGATGGTGTAGCAGCTCGCGTAGGCGGTTCTCCGTCTGCACAGCCGCGAACTCGGCCATCAGTGAGGAGTATGCGTAGTCGGCGTCCTTCATCGCATCGTGATAGAGACGCAACGTCTGGTCGATGTCCCGCAGATACTCCCGCTGCTTTGCGGGCAACAGTTCATTCTTCGATTCTGTCGTAGCCATTTCAGTGCTCATCGATCTTTTCCCCAAACTTCATCGAGCAGTTCTTGTAACGGTGCCATGCGCTGCTCCTCGCACGGCCTGTTCATATGTCTGCACACCAATCCCCGGCTTCCCCGCTGGACCAGGTTGCTGTCGCAGCAACCTGGAATGCAGGCGTGATGAATCTCTGCGTTCCGCCTGTTCACCCGCCACCAGCAGGCAACGTCGAAATACTCGATCTGCGTCTGCGCGGGCTCGTCTCTCTCAGCGATGCGACGCCCGTTTTGCACGATCTCTTCCCAGCCGTTCATCGCGGTTTCGCCCTCCCACGCTGCCCCTCGTTTTCGATCAACCGCTCCAGGTGCTGCCTGCGTGAATCGAGCTCGTAAGCCATCTCGTGGACCCACAATGAGATCATTTGTTCCACCGGCATCCTCGCCTCGATCGCGTGGCCGACGACCCGCAGGTAAAGCTCCTCAGGAACCTCGATTTGCATCTCAACCATGCCCATTTCTTTCTCGCCCACTCGCTTCTCTGTCACTCGCCTTCCGGACTGCCGCCGCACGCGTCCCTTCGCCTGCCGGTCCAGTGGTATTGCACCGCCCTCCCGGCACCTTCTTTCAGAATCTCAAAGCCCTCCGCACGCAGCTCGCGGACTCGCCTAGTCGCCTCACCGGCGTCTATCGCAGCGATCAACTGGCGGCCGGTCATCCATCGGTCTTGGAGCAAGACCAGTATCTGCCGCTTCTGCTCTGTCAGCGTTTTCAAATCCGCATCGCTCGCGGAGTAGAACCCCAGTGCTTTTCGACTCGAGGGCGCAGGCTCCGCAAAAAGCGGGAACGCCGCTTCTGCCCGTCCGTAGTAATCGCTCATCACATCCTCGCTGCCAAAACGCGCGTCCCTGATTCCTTGGTTCATCTGTCACGGCTGGCATCCGCTGCCAACAGGATCCAAGGTAGGGCGAAAAATTTTTTGGCAAGCATTTCTCACCTGGTGAGAAATGAGAAATCGGTCAGCTCGTCGACCGAGTAAGGAAATGCAGGGGTCAAACGCCTGAAGAAAATTCGCCAGCGGCGGTCCATTTCTCAATTCTCAGCCATTTCTCACCAGATTTGAGAAATGGAGAAATGGTGAGAAATGAAATTCCCAGAATGCCACTTGCGAGTATCTACAAGAAGTTTTTTTGATCCGCCATAATGCTGCGTTCGTAGATTTTTCAAAGCAATTTGGAAGGGGTCCCGTGAGCCATTTTGTTGACGTCAGGTTCGCGTTGGTTGGGTCGGCAACTATTCCTGCTGATCATGGATATGCGGTCTATTCGGCTTTATCACAAATACTGCCTTGGGTTCATGCAGCAAAGGAAATAGGCATTCATCCAATCCGCGGGATGCAGGACGGCAATCGTCGCCTCCATCTAGGGCACTCCAGCCAGCTTACTTTCCGCTGCAAGGCCGACATCATTGCCGAATTCCTCCCATTGGCGGGAAAGTCTATCGAAGTGGAATCTGCCGCGATTCGAATCGGAATACCCACTATTCAACCTCTGATTCCGTCGTGTTCGCTGCGCTGCCGTCTGGTCACGATCAAGCTAAGCGACGAAATAAACGAGCAGACATTCTTAGCGTCGGCCCGCAAGCAACTTACGCAGCTGAACGTGCAGGAAGCCGTGCTAGCCTCGATTCCATGGCGTCGAGACTCGCTTGACACAGCCGAATGCAGACCATTGCGCCGAACCCTGCGGGTTAAAGACAAGCAGGTAGTCGGCTATGAGCTGATCCTGGAAGGCTTGACTGCCGAGGAATCGCTGGTGATCCAGGAAAAAGGCATTGGCGGGAGAAGGAAGATGGGCTGTGGGATTTTCTTGCCCTTGAAGAACAAAGAGACGACGAATGAGTGATCGCTTATTCGCGAAGACCCCCTCACCACGCCTGGGCGATTGTGCTTATCTGGCAAACCACCTGAACGATGCGTTTGACGCTGCGAGTTGCCTGTTGAGCGCGACAGCGTCTTCTCAGCTTAGAATTTTCGGTCTTGGCGAGGATTGGCTGCCACGCTTCGCCCGTGCAGTGAAACTCGCCTCTGTCCTCCATGATTTAGGCAAGGCAAACGATCATTTTCAAGGAATGATCGATCCAGTTCTTTGGCCAGAGCGACGCAATCGGCGCCAAGGACTTCGGCATGAGTGGGTGACGAGCCTAATTGTACATGAGTACGGTCTAATGGCCTGGCTTGTTCCCTATTGGTTGGACGATCAACAGATTTTTAAGGCAGCGATGTGGGCTATTCATGGTCATCATCCTAAACCACTTCGAGCCTTTCCGCCGGGAGAAGTGGCGGAGGGAGCTGGCGATCGAATGACATTGCTACTAGGGCACAAAGAGTTTAATCGCTGCCTTCGAGTAATCAGGGCGGCTTTGGAATTGAGCGAACCACCTTCGCTTGACAACGCGACTGTCCCGCTTGTTGGCAGTGAGAGTGTATTCAAGTTTCTTGAAAATCAGTTCGAGGCGGATCTTGATTTTTGGGAAACTCTATCAAGGGACGAAAGGCGATTCGTCGCCGCGGTCAAAGCCTGTGTGATTTGTGCAGATGTCGCCGGATCGGCATTACCAGAAAAGATTGAACGTACGAAACGATCGGATTGGATCAACACTTGTTTCGAAGTCGCCCCGACTCCATCTCAACTTGAGAAGGTCATTCAGCGTCGCTTGACGGAACCGAATGGAACCGAGCATAAGCTACGGCCTTTCCAACGAGCTGTCGGTGATTCAAAGGCAGATGTAACTTTTGTAAAGGCGGGTTGCGGCAGTGGTAAGACGCTTGCGGCTTACCACTGGGCAAAGACAAACTGCCCAAACCAGCGTCTCTTCATGTGCTATCCGACAACAGGAACGGCGACGGAAGGCTTTCGCGATTACTTGCTTGACGACGAAGGTAATTTGGGGGCAGAATTGTTTCATAGTCGCGCATCCGTGGATTGGGAAATTCTGATGGCAGGCACGCGGGCGAAGTTGGACGACTCGGATGAGTCCGATCAGCTTGATAGAATCGAATCGCTTGCAGCTTGGTCGACACCAATCGTAAGTTGCACTGTCGATGTGGTGCTTGGGATAATCCAAAATCATCGTCGCGGGATTTACGCGTGGCCTGCCCTGGCACAATCGTCATTCGTGTTTGATGAAATCCATGCCTACGATGATCGTTTATTTAGCTCGCTCTTACAGTTTCTTAAGTCGATGCGCGGCGTTCGCATCCTGCTTATGACGGCCAGCCTACCCGATCATCGCAAAAAGCTACTTGACAAAGCGCTTGGCGACCGAATGGTGGGAGTTGACGGTCCGGAGAATCTAGAGACGCTAAAACGGTACCATGGTCACCAACTGCTAGATATGTCGGATCCCATGGACGCTGCTCAATCTTCAACGTCGCCACTGCTAGAACAATTGCGCGATGAACTTGGCCGTGGTGGCAAGGTATTGTGGGTCTGTAACACCGTGGACCGTGTACTGCGAGCGTCTAGACTGGTTGAGGAAACACTTGACGTCCAGCCTGTGATCTATCACAGTCGCTTTCGCTACGAGGATCGCGTAGCGCAACACGGCGAAGTGATCTCGCGATTCAAGTCCAACGAAGCTACCTTGGCGATCACGACTCAAGTTTGCGAGATGTCGCTAGACTTGTCGGCGACGATTTTAGTGACTGATCTTGCTCCGATTTCCGCATTAATTCAGCGGCTTGGTCGCTTGAACCGTCGAGCGCAACACAGTCAGACTAGCAATCATCCGAAAACGATGCCTTTTTTCGTTGTCCGCCCAACCAGTGACGGGAAACTCTATTCACTCCCTTACACGGATGATGAGCTGGAATCAGCACGTGAGTGGCTTGCTCAGTTGCCAGAGAAGGTTTCGCAGCGTGACCTGGTGGAAATATGGGAGAACTCGCAGAAGCAGCAGCGTGTCAAGCTGAAGCAGTACGATAGCAAATGGATCGATGGCGGGCCAAGAACCGAAGTCGGAGAACTACGAGACCCCGGCTACGGAATAACGGTCGTCATGCAAAACGACCTGCAAGGGCTGCGTGACGGCGCAGTGAAACTCGCGAGAGTCTTGCTGCCAATGCCTAGTCCGCCCAAACAGTTCAATTGGCGCGAGTGGAAGCAGTATAAAGGCGTTCCCGTAGTACCATCCTCGCTACTCAACTACGACAAAACCCGCGGGGGTAAATGGAATATTGGTGATGACAATGGCTAAAAAGAAAACAGCGAAAAAACAAGCCCCGCCGCCAGATCATCTGACGATGCGACTGTTTGCTCCTGGCATGACAGAAATGCATCGAGCTGGATTGGGTGGACTGGCGGCGACATTGAAGTTGATTGAGCGTCGAGTAACTGACGGCACGATCGACGTCGATCAGTTGCCGGGCGAGCCTTGGGACAAAGATGAATCACCACCCTGGAGCGTTACATCTGACTCAATCACTCTCCATTTTGGTAAGCCAGAGGGTGCTACCGAGTTTTTCGAGCGTCTATTTGCCTTCGCTTTTGATCTCGAAGACGACCTCCTTTCCCTTCCGGCTCAATACGATGGTGATGTTCCGACGATCGTCCGGGCAATGATTCAGCAAGGGATTACACTAACGTTTTTGCAACATGGCCAGACTAGAAAGCTTGCCGAAAAGTCTACTGAGCTAAACTACAACCCAGAAGGAAAGCCGGGCACCGAGATTATCTACGAATACAAAGCATGCAAAAGCTACAAGCATCAATCGGGATGGAAAGACCTTGTCGACAAGAAAAAAGGCACACTAAACTCAAAGACAATCGAGGTCGCCGGACCCATAAGTCCAGGCTCGGTTGTGCGGCACAATGCGTTCGCCAGCCAGACAAAAATCGAGGAAACCGCCGATCTAGTATTGCCTCTATACTTCTCATTGATTGGCTGCTTGACACGATCGATCAATCGCGGTTGCGGTGTGCTGATCGTTCCAGAAGTCGTCGATCTGTTGCATTTCGCCAAAAGGCGATGTCGGATGACCCCACGCAATTCACGTGAGTGCCAGATCGCGGGCGGCAGTGACGCGGTCCTTCAGACCATGGTTCGACTTCGAACCGTTAAAGACGCCTCAAAGCACCAACTTCCCGGATACCATGCGATTACTTTTCAACCGACCCCATGGGCGTCGCAGCAAAAGTCACGCGTGCACTCCGTCTATATTCCAGCAGTGGGCAGTGCGTCACTGGATCAATTTGAGACTGCGTTAGCATGCCTCCCACCAAAGGTAATCTCAGTAGTTAAAAAGGAGGCGAAGGGACGCGGAAAATCAAAAGAGATAATCGAGCGTGGAGAACACTTTTGGGTCAACAGTGTCGTTCGTGCGATGGTTGCCGAAAACTTGGCGCGAGGCAATCCATGGTACTCAGGCTTTGTCGACTTGATGACCAAGATCGATCCCGTTGGTAAACAACCAATCCGCAACAAGGTTTTATTTGAGAGGAAAGGCTTAAACGAAATGATAAATAAGATCCAGTGGCAGGATCGCGGTGAGGGAACTGTCGTTCGTGCTGTTCATGAAGCAATGCGACGCCGTTATGGCAAAATCTCCTCGGAGAACGTTGGCAAATCCGCAGCAATGAAGAACCGAATGTCTAGCGAATACGATCGTTGGCGACTTGCGTTTGCGGGAGCAAAAACACCTGAGCAATTCCGCAAGTCCATCTGCGACCTGCTGAGCCGCGCCGGAATCACTCCTGTCCTACAAAGTGAATGGAAAGTATTGCTACCGATGCTCGACGTGGCGAACTGGCAACAAACACGCGACCTCGCGTTGCTCGCACTTGCCAGCTATTCAGGCAAAGGCTCTGACGATGTCGCAAAGGCACTAGAAGAACAAGCCGAGGAAGAAGAAGTAGCGTAAATCAATCTTCAAAGATCAACTAAGACCAGCAAAGACCATTAGACATTCGCAGGAACCAATATGAGCTTACACGTATTCGCCAACATCGTTACTCCCTTTGGTACAGCGGCTAACAATCGCGCTGAAACGGAAGGTAACATCACGACGCTTCAAAAGTTGATTTGGCAAGGACAAGTGCACAGCACTGTCAGCGCAGAAGCAATTCGGTTTTCGCTTAGACGTCTGCTTGCCGACGCGGAACAAGCGCAGACGAATCGCTCCTGGAACGAGGAGAAGCGAGTGAACGAGTGGCAAGACCACCAGTTTTCTGGCTGGGCTTCGGAAGATGGTGACACCTTCATCGACGACGATCTACTCGGCTATATGATCGCAGAGGCAGCAAAAGCTGAGGGCGAAGCTGGCTCAGCCAGCGTTCGTCGCGCCGTCTTGGAAATCACACGTGCTGTATCGCTTACGCCCTGGACAGGAGATGTTACATTTAACGCTGCTTCCCCAGGGGCCACGCCGTCCGCTGCCAAGAAAGGTCAGAATCCCGTGCCTTACGGAACGGAGGTTCACGCGACGCGTTATCAGTTCGGACTTGCAATGACCCCAGAGCGACTACGTCAACCCGAAAGAGCCGCAACGGCCCTTCGAAAAATTTCGTCACTAAGAACTGTGGCTGGGAATCACGGTCGATTCCTTTTCGACTTTTCGCCTGAGTCAATCGTCCTTCGTATTACCGACGACCCCGCACCGCGTTTGCTCTACTGTTTCGACACTGAAGATGGCGGAAGGTCAGTAGGATCGAAGACTCTTGTTCGCCGTGTTGAGTCGGGAGACATTATCGCAGATGAACTTATTGTTGGTGGCGAAATATGCGGAGGTTCCACGGGTGAAGCGTTAGCGACGGTAGGTGTGAAGTCGCTACATGCGGGCGTAAAATCAGCGGTCGAAGCTGCATGTGATATTGTCAACTCGCGTCTGACAGCTGCGTAGGAGCAGAGTGATGATTGGAATCCACGTCACCGTTCCGATTGCTTGCTGGCGACGCGGGAAAGCGCGCGAGTATCTCGAAACGGAGATACTTCCGCCCCCTTCAACTTGCTATGGGTTCCTTTTGTCGCTCGTAGGTGAGACCGACAGACGTGTGCATATCGGTTCTCGACTCACGATAGCGATGATTGCGCGCGAACCGCAGTCAAGTGTCGTGTTGCGAACCGTCTGGCGAGTAAAAAAGAAACCACTCGGTACTCCCGCCAATGCTCGACCGGATTACCAACAAATACTCACAGGGAACGAATTGGTGATTTGGCTAGATTCGTCAGAGGAACAAGGTTCGAACGATTTGACCTTAGAGCGCCGCGTGCAAATGGCGCTTGACCCTCACACAAGGAATAAGATTGTTCGTTTCGGCGGACTCAGCCTTGGTGAGAGTACCCATCTGGTTGACGAAATCAATCTATTCCAGCCTCAGGAAGTTGATTGCGAATACTTTGTTGTCAATGAACAAGGCCAAATCACACTACCTGTTTGGGTCGATCACGTCGGTTCGGCAGCAACTAGATTCGTGACCGGCAACCTCGACCGACGTAGTGCTCGCATGCCTCAGGTGAATGAAATGGCACGGATCGCACCATAATTAGATCAGCTCAAAAAACAGTGCCCCTCTGACTTTGTTGATTATCATAAAAGTCGGGCTTGAACTTCTAAACTTTTAAATTGGCGTCAGGGAAGACTGGAAGACTCTCTGACGATGCACTGTTCTTCGAATACCCCGACTCGTGTAATGGCGTTACACGCGCTCAAATATTGTGAGCGACTATTCTACCTAGAAGAAGTGGAAGAAATCCGCGTCGCCGATGGACGAGTGTACGCCGGAAGGCGATTGCATGAAGAGGTGGCAGACGAAGATACGACCAATGAACGCCGAAGTATTGAGTTGGAAAGTGAAGAGTGGGGTATCTTTGGCAAGGCAGATGCTGTCCGCCGACGGGACGGAAGATGGATAGCCTACGAACACAAACGCGGCCGATCGAATCAAGCTGAAGATGGCTCGCCACTCGCTTGGGAAAGCGATCGCATTCAAGCGATCGCCTATGCTGTCCTGTTGGAGGAGCATCTGAGGGAAGCAGTTCCTGAGGCTCGCGTTCGCTACCATGCGAACAATAAGACGGCTCGGGTGACAATCGACGAGCAGGCCAGGCAAGATTTGCGGGCTGCGATCTTGCGGGCCCAGACGCTTCGAAATGGAAATCTGCGTCCGCCGGTTACAGACGATGAATGCAAATGCCCGAATTGCTCCCTTGCACCCGTTTGCCTCCCGGAAGAGGAGAGGCTTGCATTATCTAGCAATGAGGCATCACCGCCCCCTAGGATCTTTCCTCAGCACCGTGACCGGCAGACGATCCATGTGACGACGCCCAAATCGCGAATTGGGCGATCGGGAATGTCACTCACTGTCAATTCAGAGCACAAAGCTGAGAAAATTGGGATCGAACAAATTGACTGCGTGCTGATTCACGGTTACGCACAGATCTCGACTCAGGCGATTCAACTTTGTTCTAGTCGTGACGTCCCAATTTTTTGGCTGACATCTGGGGGTAGATTCCTTACGGCGACCTGCAACGCAGGGAGAGTAAAGCAGCGAATACGTCAGTATGAATCGCTGACAGATCTGTCCATGCGGCTTCGGCTAGCGAAGCGATTGATACACGCCAAAATTGAGACTCAATTGAAGTTCATTTTGCGAGCAACTCGAGGTGCTGCAGAAAAACGCGACGCCTGCCAGACCGCAATTCGCAATATTCGAAGTGCTCTGGCTGCCGTAGGTAACGTTGAGTCTAACGAAAGTCTGCTAGGGTACGAAGGGCAAGCCGCCAAAGCCTACTTCTCCGCGCTGCCGCAGATTCTGGGGAAGAGAGTAGATAATCGCCTTAAACCCACGGGTCGTAGCCGTCGTCCCCCCAAAGACGCTTTCAATGCCGCGCTTAGTTACGGCTATTCGCTCGTGCAGGCGTTGGTTTTGCGATCGGTCCTGGCCGTCGGTTTAGAGCCTGCTTTTGGTTTCTACCACCAGCCACGGTCTGCGGCGTCGCCGCTAGTACTGGACTTGATGGAACTCTTCAGGACCCCTTTATGGGAAATGCCGCTGATTGGAAGCCTCAATCGCGGAGCTTGGAATTTGGAATCGGACTTTGACACTGCCCATGACCATGTGTGGCTTAGCCCCGAGGGTCGCAAGAAAGCAATCGAAATATTCGAAGCCCGCATCAAAGAAAGCTACAAGCATCCCTTTAACGGACATTCGATGGAGTATGCTCGTATTGTGGAATTGGAAGTTCGACTACTAGAGAAGGAATGGAGCGGAATCACGGGCGTTTTCGCACAGATGCGACTGAGGTGAAAATATGGCTTCGTCGAAACACTGGCATTTGATCAGTTATGATGTTCGGGATCCAGCGCGGCTAAGACGTACTGCGAAGCTTCTTGAGTCGTATGGAAATCGAATTCAGTACAGCGTGTTTCGCTGTCGTCTCGACAAAACGATGCTCGAAAAGTTACATTGGGAGCTGAGCCGTATCTTGGATGAAGAGGACGATTTGCTCGTAATCCCATTGTGTGGTTCGTGTGCGGGTAAGGTGTCTCAGCATTCCACAGGAGATTGCCGTGACTGGGATGAAACACCGACTTTTCGGGTCATCTAGCCAAATCAAGCATATGCGAATGTTGAAACTGAAATCGTTCAGATTTGCAGCAAATGCTTTCTATGCCTAACTTTACACGCACGCGAATGCATCAGGTATACATGATCTGCGTTGTTCCTTGGTAATTCGGTAGAAATCGTTGGACGATTTAGTGTGGATCGTGCTGTTTATTGGAGGGTCTGGTTACATGCATGATTTTGGCCGTTTTAAGCCTTTTCGCCAGTTGGACTTGCAACCAGGGCCGTGAATCCTTCTCAGATGCCTTCGGGCGTTGAGCACCTGGAGACGGCACTGCAGACATGAACGATTTTGCTGGTGAATCCTTCTCAGATGCCTTCGGGCGTTGAGCACCGTACAGCATTGGCGATCAGGTGACGTTCAATGGTGTGAATCCTTCTCAGATGCCTTCGGGCGTTGAGCACCAATGGTATCAGCAAAGGCGCGCAGCCCACGTTAACGTGAATCCT
>JANSWS010000376.1 GCA_024743355.1 bacterium | reverse complement strand
GTCCTGCGATAGGTCGATCCACCTTTGCCGCCTCTTCAATACTCCCCTTGTTAACATGCTGGTGGTGATCCCAGGTGTAATCCGTGGAGACTTGAATGTAACGCACACCACGTTCTGCCAATTTTCGGGCGAGCAAACACTGTCGGCCGAAGTTGTCCGTCGGCTGCTGGTCAATACCATACAATCGATGTGTTTCCTGTGTCTCGTCATCCAGCGACATGATTTCCGGAATCTGCGTCTGCATGCGGAAGGCCAGCTCATAATTGGCGATTAAACCTTCCACATTGCTATCCGTTCCCAATTGATTCAGGTGTTGTTGGTTCAAGGCCTGAATCAGATCCAATTGTCGTCGTTGTGAGCTGCGATCCAGACTTGGATTGCTCAAGTTGGCAATTTTTGCTTCCTTGATAGGAATCTCCGCCGAGCCGATTGCCATGCCTTGGTGTTTAGCTGGCAGAAACGCATTGCCATAATTCTGAACACCCCCGTGCCCGCGGGGTGGTGAAATCGTCACGAAAGCCGGAAGGTTCTCGTTTGCTTGCCCCAAGCCATAGCTGACCCACGCGCCAACGCTGGGCCGCACCAAATTCGCTTGCCCTGTATGCAGATTCAGCAACGCTTCTCCATGCGCGCTGCCATCGGTATGCATGGAGCGAATCACGCACAAGCGATCCGCCTGCTCGGCCAACCTTGGAAATAATTCGCTAATCCATATGCCACTTTGTCCGTGACGTTGGAAACGAAAGGGAGATCCCAGGACAGTTCCCAAACTCTTCTGGGAGCTGCCCACCACACTTCCGGGCAACTCATTTCCATGCTGTTCTTGCAGTTTGGGCTTGGGGTCAAAAAGATCCACATGGCTTGGGCCACCCCACATGAACAAAAAGATGACGCGCTTGGCTCGCGGTGGGAAATGCACGCCTGGCACCCCGCTGGCTACGGGATTTGGCAAGCTGCTGCGATTACGTTCCTGCGCGGTGGCTCCGGCTGCCATGGCTGTCAGAGCCAGGTTCCCGAATCCGATGGCGCTGTTCCGCAGGAACTGACGTCGACCGTCGACTCTCATGAATTGATGACAAGGCATCGCCTACTCCAGAATTTGAAAACGGCTCGACGCAAACAGCGATTGGCAAATCTGCGACCACAAAAGCTTCTCATCTGCGGCAGATTCTTGATCTTGAGTGGACCGACCGGATCGGACAAAATCCACCAACAGCTGCTGTTCCTGCTGTGACGGATGGGATATCAACAGCCATTCAAACAAGCGTTCGACGCGATGCTCATCACTGGAACCGTCGGTTTCTCGCAGCAAGCGCTCGGCGGTTTTGCTTGAGGCTTCTACCACAAATGCATCGTTCATTAGGTATAGCCCCTGCGACGCGGCTAGAGTTTGCGGCCGCACTCCGGTTGTCGCGTGCGGATCCGCGAAACTGAAGGCATCGAAAATTTCTGGCAGATCATTGCGAATCACGGGCAGATAGACACTTCGGCACGGAAAATCAGTTCGCCGACGATTCTTATTGGCTCCCACTGCGGTGGCTTGATCCCCCAAATAGGAAACGGTCGACTCAAACTTCGCCAAGTCCAAGGTGTCCGCTGCCGCCAACATGGAGTCGCGCAGGACTTCCGGTGAGAGCCTTCTTCTGTGAGCCCTCCACAAAAAGATATTGTCGGGATCTCGGGAATGACTCTGTTCCACCTGCTGGCTGCTGCGCCGGAAGGCTTCCGACAACGCAATCTCGCGAATAAGTGATTTCACCGACCAACCGGAATCGATCAGTCTCTGCGCCAAGTAATCCAATAGTTCTGGATGGGTGGGTGATTCGCCGGTCCTGCCGAAATTGTCGGCCGTTCGTACGATTCCCCGTCCCATCATGTGCATCCAAATGCGATTGGCCAGTACGCGAGCGACCAACTGCCCGGCGCCACGTTCCGTGTCAAACAACCATTCCGCCAACTGCATTCGGCCGCTTTGCTGTTCGGGAATGCATTGCGACTGGGTACTGAGCACCTGTAAGAATCCGCGTGGGATCTCCTTGCCCAGACGATCAAACTGTCCCGCCAATCGTATATGCTCATCCTTGGGCGATGCCGCATCCGTGGGAATCATGGCCCGAGGCGGAATTGGCACAGGCTCAGCCTGAACCTCTAACTTCTTGACAAGTTCCAACTGACCAGCAATGCGTTCTTCACGGTTCAAGGCTTGGTCTTTGGCGATCTCGGCGACTGATTCGGGATACTTTTCAATCGCTTGCGCCAACGCATCTTGGTCGTCGTCTTTAAGCAGCTGGAGCGCCTCGCGAGCCTGTTTCAACGCTTCCTTAAATTCTTTATGTTCTCTCCAATAGGCCTCGTAGGCCTCGTCGCTTTGCTCTCCATTAGCCCCGAGTCCAACCAGACGCTCCATAGTTCTCTGTTGGCCCAACATGTATCGACGTTCCATCACCTCCGTGGATGTGAGGATGCCTGCCAAGGCATAATAGTCTTGCGTTGGAATCGGATCGAATTTGTGATCATGGCAGCGGGCGCAGCCTAATGTTTGACCAAGCAAAGCCTTGCCGATCGTATCCAATTGCTCATCGGCCACGTCCATCACCCGTTCACGATCATCGTTGCCCAACAACACCTTGGGACCGATCACCAAAAAACCTGCGGCGATACGCTGGCGATCCCTTTGTTCGAAATCGTCATACGGCAATAAATCACCGGCAATCTGTTGTGTGATAAATTGGTCCCAGGAGAGATCTTGGTTCCATGCTGCCAAGACCCAGTTACGATAACGCCAGGCCTCGCGAAAAAGAAAGTTTTCGTCGAGACCATTGGAATCGGCATAGCGAGCCAGATCCAACCAATGTCTGCCCCAGCGTTCTCCGTATCGCGGCGAAGCGAGCAGACGATCAACCAGCCTTTCGTAACTCGTCGAATCGTCCAGAGTGTCCAACTTGTCTGATGGATCGGAGGTCGGCGGCAGGCCAGTGATGAGCACATGAACCCTTCGGGCGAGCACGGCTGGAGACGCTAAAGGTGCTGGCAACAAGCCTTTGGATTGCAGTTGCGCGTTGATTAAAGTGTCGATTGGAGAGTTACTAAAGGGGGAGCGTTGCTTCCATAGAGCAGCGGAAGTTGTGAGCGGTTGGAAAGCCCAGTGCTCTCTACCCAAAACTGGATCCGCTGGATCTACGTGTGTCGAGTTGGATGCAGGGTTGCTGTTAGGTGCTTCTGCCCCTTTACGGATCCACGACTCGAGCAGCTGAATCTCTCGGCCAGCCAATTTGCCATCCGGCGGCATTCTCAGATCAGGATCTTCGTAGTTAACGGCCCGCACGAGCAGGCTAACTGCTGGATCTCCAGGAATCAAAGCAGGTCCGCTATGGCCACCTTCCAGCCAAGCTTCCTTGCTGTCCAGATGCAAACCGCCTTCTTTTCCGGCTTCCACCGAATGGCAGTCGTAACAGTGCTGAACAAATAGCGGACGAATGTGCTTTTCGAAGAATTCCTGCGTTTGCTGGTCTCCAATAGTTTGGTTGTCCCTCGGTTCAACATTGGATGCAAGTAGAACGGGCGTGCCGTACACAGCAAACATGCATATTGCAAGTGCGAGTGAACCTGCATGTCGAACAATCTGGGGAGGCATGGGCGGGAACGGCCTGGGCAGGTTGCGGGATTGGGGCGATCTGTTTCGGCGGCAAACGTGTCGGGCGTTGAGCCGCACCAGATCTCCATTCTAACGAGTCGCCAATCTGCAAGTAAACCGAATTGTCGCCACGCATCAAGATATAGTTCTCAAGCCTCTATTTCTGCCGCTGGATCAATGCCTGTACGTCGTCGCGTCGATCTTCTGGAACGTCAACGTAGAGTGTCCATCCGCCATAGGCTCCAACTTCAAGTTGGGAACCGCGATTTGTGTCTTTCAGTTCCACGCGTTCTGCTGCCGCCCAAGGGATAAAGCCGTGTGGCCCTGCAATTCCGCTTGTGTAAATCGGAGTTGAGCGATGACGAGAGATTAATTTCCAGAATCCCGGAAAACCAGCAAACAACAAGAACGCGGAAAGGACAGACTGCTTGACTGCCTGTAAGTTTGCGTTTTCTGCGCCTGAACCAACCGAAACCACTGCAGCATACGCAAACAAGAGCCCGGCCAAAATGAACCCAAGACTGAAGATGTAACTGCCCAACTTGCGCAGACTTTCGTGTGACAAAGTCAAGAATGCTCCGAGTATGGAAAAGCAGATTAACGCCATGCCAAGACGATGTGGTAAGTTGGCCTCTTCAGACACGAAGAAATTGACAAAGCCCAAGAAGCCGAACGTGATCGCTGCTAACACGTGCCAGCCTGACATTTGCGTCGCACCGACGGCGGTGAGGTTACCAAGATGGAAGAGCACCGGACCGGGATCTTCGGGCATGTTTCGAGCCCGCGAGGCCTTCCGTAGGGACCACGCAAAGGCAATCAGCCCAGCCATTCCAAAGAAGGCCGCCTGGGTCGCATCGCGGGCGTTCAAAAAACCCAAGATGAGAAAGACCGAGCAGAGCGTAGGAACGATTGATTTCCAGGAAGTCCATGGATTGAATTGAGCAGGTTGGCTCATCAATGCACCCCGATCAAGGTCGATTTCATGATTAATGTTGAAATGTGAGAGCAACCACCATTGCTCCGACTAGCCTAGTCAGCAATTCTGATGACCCTGGCCTTCGATTGCCCTGGGCATCGACGACAGCGAGTCCAACCTGGGGTTGAAAGCCAAAAGCCCGGTCTCGCCCCGGCAATAGGCGACCTATCTGCGAGCGGCGCAACTCAAATTCAAGGGCTGAGCCACATTACGATTTCGTCGTCCCTGAGTCCTAAGATAAGATCGTCGTCTTCTTCATCATCGTCGGCCCCTAGGTCAGCAAAGTACCAATCGCGTCCACCACCACCGACCAAAACGTCTTGCTTATCATCACCGAAGACAGTCTGATTTTCACCTGAGTGGATCAAGAAGTAGTCTTCGTTCAGCCTGGGGTCGAATTGGCTCGGGTTAAGGTTGTTACCGAGTAGATTCTGCCGCCGGTTGTCGTAGTCTCGGTCTGAGGACCATTCGGCGGAAAGGGATCGAAGTGCGTGCCGATTGTCATCAAACGCGGTGTAGCCAGCGATCAAAAGGTCACCGCCACTGGAAGCATACAATTCGTCTGCTCCCCGACCACCAATCAGCAGGTCTCGCCCTTGCCCACCGATTAGCACATCGTTCCCATCTCCACCGATCAATACATCATCACCGCTGCCTGCGACCAAGTGATCATCCCCCTCTCCGCCGTCGATCAGCATCTTGTGTTCGAGATTCGGCAGGCTCAGTACGGTGTCGTTTCCTTGAGCGGTATAGACTTCGATCCGCGCGTAGTCAGCATGCCTAAAGGCTTTAGTGCGTGACCAGCCTGGCAAGAAGTTGGCTGTAACAAACTGCCAGCTACCGATCTGCGTTAGCAATATCTGGTCGTCTGCGTTGGTACCGATAACTAGCAACGAGTCATCAACAATGGTTGCACCGCTGACTGTAAGCACAACGCTAGCAGTTGCTGGCAAGTAATTTTGTGTCTCGGCGGCGGTCACGGTCAGTGTCTGGAAACCTACTCCGAGCACGGTGCCAGCTGGCGGATCGTAGCTAAGCGTTCCGGCGGTTGCCGGACCAACGACGCTGACCGTAGCGTTTAACTGCGTCCCGGATAACGCAGTACCTTGCGGAATCGATTCCGGTGTGTCCCAGTTGATCGTCTGCGGCGCCTTCAGGATATTAATCTCAACCGTTCCGCTGGCAGCGTTGTAGTTGCCCGTCGTATCGGTGAATGTCCAAGTGGCTATCCCGCCTGGCGCGTCGGTAAAGCTTGCCCCCAAGTCGAGTCCATCCAACGGCTGGCCATCGATTCCTGTTGCTGAGCCGGTCGCTCCGTAAGCAGTGCCGTCGTAGGTGTCAGTTATACCATCAACTACAATTAAGGCATTCGCCCTCTCGATCACGATCGTAGCTACCGCTGACGCCGGAGCATGCAAGCTATCGCCTGCGAAGGTAGCTTGCACGGTGTAGGTTCCGGCTGCGACAGGCGCTGTTTCAAGCGAATCGCCAGTCGTATCCGGGCCTACGAAGTAAGCCAGCGTTGGGACAGCGATTACTGAATTGTCGAAGCCAATGACCGAACCCATGGCAGTAAACTGGCTACCGCTATAAGTACCCCCGGTCCAATCAATGGTCACGGTAGGAGTTGCGAGCAGCACGCTTAACGTGGTGGTGGCGATATCAGAATCGGCGCCGCCGGTAACCCGAACGGCCACTTCGTATTCACCTGGGGAATTGATTCCCGCCGCAACCAGGGACGGCCAAGTGACGGTTGGTGATACACCAGTCGCATCATCGTACTCGGCATTGCCCATCAGATCCCAGGCGAAGGTCAGTGGATCACCATCGGGGTCAGTAGACTCGGAGGCATCCAATTCCAGACTGTCACCCACTGTAATCGTATAAGGTCCGCCCACATCGGCTACCGGAGGGGAACCGGGGACGCGCGTCACCACACTACCGTTGGCTGACTGGTCCGCACCGTCTGTCACGGATACCACAATCTGGAAACTATCCACCCCAGGCTGGCTAGCCAAGTCATAGGTGTGCTCGATTGAGAAGGATCGTTCCCCCTGAGTCAACGAAAGCGTGTCCGACGTTCCATCGCCCCAAGCTATGACAACCTCGTGCGTATCTTCGGTGCTCCCGTCGCTGAAAGTTCCGCTCAACGTCACAGCACCATTTTCGTCGACAAATGCATCCACGTTCAGGCCACTGATTACCGGCGCGTTGTTGTTGATGATCAGTTCGTTGGTACTGGCCGCAACGGACTGATCCGCATTCAGGATGGCCGTGTTGAACAAAAAGGCTGAGCCAGGCGGGAACTCAGCGCCTGAGTTGATGGTTACTTCGTATGTAACAAATCCAGATTCACCGGGTGCGATATCGCCCAGCTCCCAGCGGATGACATTTCCATCCACCAGACCACCGTCACTGATATTGGTGGGAGTGCCGAGCAACGTTTCGTCAAAGTCATCCATCAAGAATCCACCAGTGATGGTCGTTGTCCCAGTGTTCTCATATTGCAGAATGTAGAACAGCGTGTCACCAGGCCTCGGGTCCTGGCTGGCGTTCGGCGTTGATCCTCCATCTCCATCGTTTTCGCCTTCACCGTCCCCAGCTGGGGGCGAGTCGGGGATGACGGTTGCCGAGTACTCAACGTTCAGCGAGGTGGTGTCCAAGTCGCCGACTAAGACCAGTTGCGTCACTTGGGTGCGTGCACGGAACTCAAAATCCGGCTGTGCGATCACTTGCAGAATGTGATAGCCTTCGGCGGTCGGGATCCACTCCATCGGAAGGGTGGTAGGCTCTTCGAGGCCTCCGTCCGGAAAGCTCACCGTGCCGCTTCCAATTTCGAAGGTCTGTAGTTGTCCGGCAACCGGAAAGAGATTGTTGAAGGTCACGGGAACATCAAAGAGAGGTATATCCAACTCGTAGTCAAAGCTACCAATAATCGTCGTTGGTTCCCCAATTTGCGGATTTATTGGCGGTACAATCGACGGGGAGAATACGTAGCCTGGACTGCCTGGTGATCGCGAACGTGGCGGAGGATCGACCGGTTCGCCATCGACCGTTAGCGTGCTTTCGAACACCGCGCTCAAAGTGCCTTCATTGACTTCGTACTGCAAGGTGTAGATGCCATCTACCTCCGGCGCGCGAATCACGTGAAAGAAGCCTCCGCCAGTACCGGTCCGATCACTGGAAACCCGCAGTACCTCGCCGGTCGCCGC
>JANSWS010000560.1 GCA_024743355.1 bacterium | reverse complement strand
TTGGTGGCCGGATTCTCGAAGTTTCACCGGAGAGTCCTGCGCCGAGTTGCACTTTCTGGGAGCCCTACCAATTACGGAAGCGATGGTCGAGCAGATTGTCGCCCTAGGGGGTAAACCAGCCAATCGAGGTGAATTCACTCTGCGAAGCTTCTTGGCTGGAAAAATCGATTTGACTCAGGCTGAGGCCGTGTTGAATGTGATCGAGGCAGACGATGAGCTGCAGTTGACATGGGCTCTAGAAAATCTGGCCGGCAATATATCCAAACCCGTTCGAGCATTACGAGAGAAATTGCTGGAATTGACGGCACACTTGGAAGCCGGCTTGGACTTTGTGGAAGAAGATATCGAGTTTATTGACGAGCAAGCCTTGTTGAGCGCGCTTGGAGACGTCGATCAACAACTTGAAAGTCTCTTGCAGAGATTGGACTCGCGTGGCGGCCGGTCACGCCGTCCGTCCGTGGCTCTTGTTGGCTTGCCAAACTCTGGAAAGAGTACTCTGTTCAATCGTTTGGTCGGATCAGAGCGATCGATCGTCTCGGAGCAGGCTGGCACAACCCGCGACGTGGTAACTGCCGAGCTAAAAGTCTCCGAAACTCTCATCGAGCTGGTGGATACTGCCGGTGTTGAGACACTCAATGACGATTCACCACGCTCGTTGGCACAATTCATGTTGCGTGACAAGCTGCGGCAGGCGGATTTACTATTGCTGTGCGTGGCACCGCAAGTCATCGGAATGCCCGCCAGTTCGGCCGCGGATCTACCTGAGGAGCAAGGGGACGCTGTCGGCGGAACGTCCAAGCTCGACGATGCGTTCGTCGACCAGGCAACTTTGGCGGCTGGATTCGTGCAGTTGCTGGAGCACCTAGGCGACCTGGTCGCGGATGTCCCGTACATTCAAGTCGGAATGAAATCCGATTTAGGCTTAGTTCCCTACGCGGACGTCAGTGTTTCAGCCTTGGACGATGATTCGCTGCTGAGACTGGCAAAAAGCGTCGAGACGCGACTCGCCGCGGAGCATCAGGGGCGTTACTCGGAGGCCATGCATGCCACTACGATTCGTTGCCGCGAGTCTCTACAGCTGGCGAGGCAGGCTATCCACGCAGCCGTGGCGGCCACCCTTGAGTCGGAAGGCGAGGAGATCGTCGCCCTGGAGTTGCGTTTGGCGATCGATCAGCTTGCCGCCGTCATCGGTGAAGTCCACACCGAAGATATCTTGGGTGAAATCTTTGGCAGGTTTTGCATCGGCAAATAGTCGCCCAGCATCGAACTCCATGGGCTGGTTGAGCATTAAAGGTCTCTGACAGTTGTTCCGTCGGCGCGCGCTGTACTTGCGAGATCGGTTTATGCTTCGACCCAATTCTTGGTTCTGACGGTCACTAGCCCATTTGCGCTGCCCAAAGAACTCGCAGAAAGAACGACAGGGCAAACATAATCATGATGCCCAGAACAAAAGTGCACCAAGCGAGCAGGGTTGCCAAAAGAGTTAGTAAGCGAGATGTCCAAGAAGCGTCGAAGAAACCCGTATGTGCAAACTGAGGGAACAATGCGTACACACTCGTGGCCATCAGTAGGTGGATGTTATTGCCCAGGTGAAAAGTGACTAAGCCGAATACTGCTGTTAAGACTAAGATCTGTCCGAAGGAATAGAGTCCGAATACTGCAGTCTCTCCAACTTGAAATTTCTCGCCTGTCGAAGAATGGAACAGCCAAAGCCATACCGCGAAAGGCACGACGAAGCTAAATAGCCCGACGTAGGTATACCCCTGCAGAATTGCGGAGACGTAGCTGTCCATTAATGCTTCCGCCATGGGTTGGCCGAGCAACTCTTCCAGCTTTGCGTTTGCCTCTTCGTTCCTTATCAATTGATGCTTGTTCAACTCGGCGACCATGCGACTTCGCAATTCATCGGCAACCCACCAAAAGGCAAAAACTTGAAGAGCCGCCCCGAGGAAGAAATAGGTCAGCGGATTGATATAAGGCTTTTGCTTTCCCGAAACATAGTCTCTGCAGACGCCGCCCGGTCGCGTGAACATATTAATCACCGTGAACAGCAATCCGCGCTCGATGTCGGTAACACGTGACAGTAGATTCTGGACTAGTTCCCAGAAGTGCAAACGCGTCTCGAAGAACTGCTGGCCGCAATGGGCACAGAAATCTCCCAATCGCTCTCCACCGCAATTGGCGCAATCGGCGCGTCCGACGATGCTCTGCGTCCAATGCCGGTCAAGAGAAGCTCCAGATTCAGAGCCAGTAATCGCGGGCTTGACGGGCTTGGTTACCATGGCAATCCACTGACATGAGGACGAAAGCTGGGGACGAAAGATCCACAGGGTATCCAGGCTACTTCGAAGAAATCACCGGAGCCAGCGGAGTACGCCGAATCTGACTCCCATGGATTTTCACGGATCGTCAATCCCGTGAGTTGTTTCTCCTATTCATCCAAACCAAAGTCGGCCAGAAATCCAAGTCCATATCCGGAACTTATTTGATATACCAACTTGGCGAACACAAAGGTCCACAGGGTAAACTCAGGCTGATGCTTTAGTGCCTGAGACATCTCATTGCGAACGATGTCCAAGTCGGCACAGCCACCCAAAACATTCTGCTCTCGATAAACCACGGGCCAAACCGCGTTCCAGACTTGAAGGGCGCGGGGCGTCACCTCCAAGTTTTGGATCTGGGCATGCAGACCGCGCAGAGCAGGTACCCGCGATTGCCACTGCAGGTCTTCGCTGGATTTCGTCCGCGTTGTATCGCGCACAAACTTGGAAGCGGCTTCGGCAAATAGCATCTGACAATGCTCACTCAAATCGGCTTCGCTCATTCGCTCAACTCTGGCCGGATCCTCGTAGTCCAAAGTCAGCCAATCTGGGGAAGCAAATCGGACCTCCCAGCGATTCCCGTCCCAAGTTGCAGTGCAGGGCAACTGTAGAGTGGTCTGAGTGGTGGCGGCCGGCTTTGAAAACGTTTGTTGCTTTCTCACCGCTTGTTCGCGAATCATCGTAGTCCACTCGAGCGCGTTGACCTCAGCCATCAACTCGATGCTCGCTTGCGTGATGCCCAATCCGGCGAGCCAGTCATCCACGGTTGAGATTGTCGCGACTTGCGTCTGGTGAAAAAGGAAAGCGTCGTCACGTACGAATTCCCAGCGTATTTGTTGGGATGGTATGATGCGTAGGATATCGAGCAAGGAATGGGATTGTGCAAAGTCCCATAATTCGCGGGCTGCAGTTTCGCGGTCCTCTCGGTCCGGATTTCGAACCAAGCGATTCACTAGGTCCATGCTGGGCTTGATGCGCCGCGCGTAAGGATTATCGGCTGCGGCGGTAAGTGCTTGGATCCAACTTTGCGTAAATGCGTTTCCCACGAGATCCTTTCTTCATTTATCCCGGAACTCTATCCCATACGGACTCAGTTTGTGGGGATTGTAGCAGCGGCCACGCAATCAGCTACCGGGGGCCGTCGGCACGAGCGTCGTTCTCTTGCGTTGTCGCGGGAAAAGCTGCCGTGATGGGACGGATCGGTGATATTGCTCGATGGAAGTCTTACTGGGCGGAGACGCATGCCGCCCATGGAGTGTTTCGCCCAAACGCAGACACCATGCGATAGGTGCTTCCTGCATTTTGTCTTGCACAGGTAGACGTAAAGTGCGGCGACCAGCACCAGCGGCACGAGAGATCATCATGCCCTGCTAATGGCTACCCCGCGGGCTGAGACTTCAATGAGCTGAGGTAATCGATCAAGTCCACCGCCTGCTGCTCCGTGAGTGGGGCAAGCAGCTGCTCGGGCATCAGCGACGTTTCGAGTCTTTTGACGGCCTCCAGGTCATCTTGTGCCAGTTCGTGCCGTCGGCCGTTCGCGTCGACCAGTATCAGGTCCGTCTCCGTCTCTTGAACTACCGTCCCGACGACGACCTGGCCGTCCAATGTTAAGGCCGACACCGACCGATACTTCTCCTCAATCTGGCGAGAGGGGTGCAGGATACTTTCCAAGATCGCCTCTCGGGATTTCAGTTTGTCGGCG
>JANSWS010000508.1 GCA_024743355.1 bacterium | reverse complement strand
TGAGAGCCAGATTGTTGAGCATGCTTCCGTCGCCGGCTTGAATTCGCACCCCCACTAACATCTCGATTGTCTTAGGTGCCACGAAGCTCAGGACACCGGGCGAATCGTTGGCGGGCTCGGCGGTCGCTTGATTCGTGCCATCCTGTGCGTTGGCAGGTGTCAGATGGGTGGCTAGGCAGATTCCCAAAGCAGCCAAGCACGGAAACCAACGCTGGCTCAAGGAAACACGGATAATCATGGCGGCAATCACGTAGTCAGGAGAGAACTGGGCGGGCTCGACGGAAGCGGCCTGTTCTTATTGTCGTTCAGATGGATGACAATGCAAAGTCTTACGGCTGTTCGACTGGCTAGGCCTTGGGCTTGCGGCGGACCGTGTTGGCTCTCAGCAAGGCGGAGCACACGCATAGGACGGCAAGCAGCATCAGTGTTTCTCCCGTTTCTGGCCCCAGCGAGGGGCACAAAGCAGAGCGGTGGCGTTTATCCCCCATAAACGCCAGACCGCTCGCAACAGGGTCCGATTGTCGTCATGGATGGCAGGGACACTTGCCGTTCTTTTCCGCTTGGTGCGGGCGGAATGCCGAGGCGTCGCAGCTGGGATTCTCGGCTGTCAGTCGAGGCAGTAAGTCCGAAATCGTTGAGCTCAATTGCCGGGGATGGAACTCGGAATTGGTGGCTCGGTGCGGTTCTCACCGTGAACATGTCGCCGAATCACGATTCGCAGGACCGAGCCAAATGTGATCGGGTAGCGAACTAGTTTGTCGGGAGCGTGGACATGGGTGGAGTAATCGTACCGCTGCTCGAGGAGGAACCAGGCAGCACGGTCTCCGTTACGGGGCCGCTGAAGTAATCACCGCTAATCACACCTTGACCGTAGTAATCATCTCCCACGATGCTCTCGTTGATAACACCGCCATCGTAGCTGCCATAGCCCGAGGTAACGGGACCACAGGTGTTGCAGCCACCGGTGGGACCACCAACCGGTGGTGCAGGCGGCAGAGCAGAGCCGCAACCGCTACGGCATGGAGCACCACGGAAGCAACCTAGTCGTCCGCCGCGGCAGCCTAAACTGATGCTTATCGCGACTAACAGCCCGCACAAAGCAATCTTTCTCATCGGATTCCCCTTCTCACACAAATTCGACAATCGGAAGGGTCTTCTTTGACCCGCAAAAACTTACGACATGGCAAACGATGTGCAAACGAAACATGATGAAATCTGGCAACATCGTGATGGTTTTTGCGAAACTTTGACGACCAAAGGTGGGGCGAGTCGGATCCATGAACGTACGTCGCGCCTAATAATCGTCACAACACGCAACATCTACGCGTCGCTTGACTGAAGAGCGACGATCAGCCAGGGATGAGCAATCGCGAAACATTAGAAAGCCGGGGGGCATTGCGTGATGCACAGCCACTGCGAATGGACGGGCAACGTCCGCCGCATGCATGGGGTCGTGGACTGATGGCTTCGTGGATGGCTGTGGTGGCCGTTGTTGCATTCCTTTGTTGGTCCGATTCCCTGGCAGCGCAAGAGACGTTGGCGTTGCTTCCAGAGCGCGACTGCTTTTGGGAACTGAGCACGCGAGATTTTCCAACGCGGCTGGTCGAAGATCCTATTCAACACATGGCATGTCGCTGCGTGCGACAAGGCAGATGGGATCCTTGTTCCGCCGACGATTTATTGTCGGCATCGCCTGTAACTTGGAACCAGCGATTGCCGAAGACGATCGTCTACGTTCACGGAAACTGGACGCCGGAAGACGAGGCGCGGAAGCGGGGTTGGCTGTACTACCTCAAGCTCAAACGACTTTCGGACGAACCGATTCAATTCGTCATCTTCTCTTGGGATTCAGATCGCAAGCATGGAATTGCCAGAGATCTCCGCAGCAAGCAGAGTCAGCTGAATCGTGAATCCTACTATTTGGCGCATCTACTCCGCCAGTTGGCGGTCAACCGTTCGGTGGGCTTGATCGGCTTCAGTTTTGGCGGCGCGGTGATTTCGGGAGGGCTGCACTTGTATGCCGGTGGCAGCCTTCCGGAAATTCCGAAATTGGCGGATTCTCATGCGGAAGACTGTTCGAGTGTGGCACGTGTGAGTTTACTGGCACCAGCCTTTGACTGCGAGGCACTCGGAAGTTGCGGCAAATACTCCATGGCTCTCGCTCCGGTGGATCGTTTGGTCAACCTGTATAATCCCACGGATCCTGTTCTAAAGCGGTTTGGATGGCTGGACGTGCAGCACACGCCAGAAGCAGCTGGGTTCTGTGGCTTGCTCAATTTTCGCTTTCCAGCGGATGAAGCCGGGACGAAGTTGGCTCCCCACCCCAAGATTCTTCAATTAGATTGTCGGACGCAGATTGGTAAGACGCACGCCGAGATGGCATATCTGCAAGAATGTTCGAATCTTGAATTAGCGATGCGCAATGTGTTGGCGCATTAGGCGCCGTATCTTTGGGTTTATTCATGCAACCGCTTTCTGCCTGGTACAACGGTGCTTGGGAGCCGATGGATCGTATCGGCATCCGCTTGGATGATGTGGGCTTCTTGCAGGGTGCCACCATTGTTGACCGATTGCGAACCGTGCAGCATCAAGCGTTGCATGTCGGGCAACATCTGGCTCGATTCCAGCACAGTTGTGAGTCCATCGGTTTGATGCCCCCAAAGCATTCCTTGCTAGTTTCTTTGGTGCAGGAATGCGTCCAAAGAAATAGCGACTGCTTTGCCGACCGCGACTTCGCGGTAGTGATGCTGGCGACCCCAGGTCCTCGGCACCTTGCAATGTCCGCTGCGACAATTTCCGGCAGCAGTGAATTTCATGGTACCTGCATTGTGCACCCCGCTCCCCTGCCCTGGTCGCGAATGTCGGCCTGCTATCAACAGGGACAGCCGATTCTGCTGGCGGAAACCCGTAACGTTCCCGCTGCTTGTTGGTCTCCGTTGATCAAGACCCGCTCTCGTTTGCATTATTATCTCGCGGATTGTCAAGCGTCACAAATCGGCGGACAGGCCGCGGCCGTGTTACTGGATCTGGATGGGAATCTTACGGAAACTTCCACGGCCAATTTTTTGTTGGTGGAAGATGGGGGACTGGTTTGTCCTCCCTTGGATACGGTGCTGAACGGAGTTGGCTTGCTGGAAACGCTGCGGCTGGCCTCGGAACTGGGAATAAAAGTCAGCTATGAGCCGGTATGTCCCAGCCGGGCCTCGCAGGCAAATGAGTTTCTTCTCTGCGGGGGTTCCGGGCTAATCTGGCCAGCAAGTGAGTTAATCGCTGCCAAGGCGGGCAATTGTGGCAGCGAGAGTCGATCGGATAAGTTACAAATAGTTGCGCTGCCAGCGGCCGAGAACGATGCGCTGCAAGGAGACTTCGAGACGCTGGCTCGATTTGAAACTCCCGCGAGCGGAATCGTCTATCGGCAATTACTGAGTGCCTGGCAGCGAGAATTGAAATTTGATTTTGTCGAGCAGGCCCGCAATCTTGGCGGCTGATCTCCTGCTCAAGTAGAGCCAATCGCCGTCGCAAATGACAAACAAAGCAATGATTGATGACTGGTGTCAGGCCGTTTTGCAGCAAGACAAAGTGTTGCCGACAGGAGGTGGCACAAAGCCCGCATTGCGTGCGGCGGAAGGTGTTTCCACGGTACAGCTGGATACCCGGTCGCTAAGCGGTGTGCTTGCCTATGATCCATCCGAATTCTTGATCACCGCAGCAAGTGGAACCCCACTGAGCGAATTGCAGGCGGTTTTGGGAGAGCACCAGCAATATCTGCCCTTTGATCCGCTCTTCGTCAATGAACAGTCAACTCTTGGCGGGACCGTGGCAAGTGGATTGAGCGGGCCGCGAAGTCTTTTGTACGGGACCTTGCGGGACTTCGTCATGGAAGTCGAGTTCATTGACGGGTTGGGAAAGCTGGTTCGCGGAGGTGGCAAAGTCGTTAAGAATGCCGCGGGATTTGACTTTCCCAAACTCATGGTCGGAAGCTATGGCCGGCTCGGCATTCTGACGGAGGTGACCTTGAAAGTGTTGCCTGTTCCCATCGCCACCCGCACCCTTTTCCAATCCTGTGCAAGCTTTTCGCAGGCCATAGCTGCAGCCCAAACACTTCTGGCACAACCGCTTCCGATTGCGGCCGTGGAGATTGGACCGGACTTCGGTCTGCGAGTTGAATTTGCCGGCTTGCAGGCATCGATGGATAAAGTGCAGCACAGAGTGCAAGAGTTGCTGTCCGGAGAACTCGAGCGCCGGGATGCTCAGCCGCTGTGGTCAGAGGAATTGCAGGTCAGTGGCGATGAGTTGCTGGTTCGCATTGCCTTCCCGCCTGGCAAAAGCTTGGAGTTAGCCGAAGGCTTGGCAGGCTTGGACGGCTCTCGCCTGGTGTCCTTGGCACCCGCCGGCGGCGTGGCTTGGGTAAAGGCCGACGGCCTGCAGTCTCTGGGTGACATGGAACTTGTCCTGCAGGGGCTGGGTGCGAGTGCGGTTGTGGTCCGCGGCCACGTAACGGAATTGACCTTGCTCGGCAAAACTGGGTGGGTTGGATTGGCTTCCAGAATCCAGTTGGCGATCGACCCGCACGGAAAGTTTTTGCCTTTTGAGCTATCTGCCCAGCGTAATGCGGTGAATGGCTGAGACGTTCACGCGTCTGACTGCTGGTTCTCCGCCTTCATTATTTCGGGGCATGGCCCGACAGTTCATCCACGGCGCTTGAGATTTACGCCTGGGTTACTGATCGCCCCCATTTTCCCAGACGTGCCAATATCCCGTGGCTGAGATCCCGTTGACTCGATCCTGTGGATTAGAGCCTGCTTACTAGCTGGACAGCGCCAGGTTTAAGTTCTTCATGTTAGCTTTTGCGGGGTTTCACGTCGACGGACTTGATTCTGTCGGGGTCGATTCCCAACTTGAGTAAACGGTTCCTTCTCCGTTTGCGATGATACTTGGAGGCCTG